>NZ_CAWQOK010000008.1:0-33431 GCF_963896075.1 Proteus sp. G4415 | reverse complement strand
CCCCAAACTGGAGAAATAACTCATTATAAAGGTAATGGTGCTCAACCTTTTAAAAAAGCAATTTATGATCCCAAGATTTTTTCTGACCAAAAAATACTTGAATTAGGTCAAAAAGCGGCAGCTAATGAGTATAAGAATGCGTTAGATAAAAAATTGCAATCCTATGATGCAATGTCAGAAGGCATAACTTTTAGAGTATATTTAGATAAAGAAACAAAGATGGTTACTAATTTCCATCCTAAGTAGGAGCATTATTGATGAAATATTTATTTGAATTACCCTATGAAAAGAGTGAGCCTAATTGGACTATAAAAAGTTATTTTGATCTTATATATAATGATGGTTGTTTTTTAGATGCTGTTTCTAATATTGTACAAAAAGAATCTTTTGTCCTCGATGGAATATATTGCTTTTTCCCAGATATGAATAGCGCTGATGTATCTGATCATTTTTTAGGTGTTAAGTTTGGAATAGGATATCCTCTAACAGATAAAGATATTGTTATTGTAAGCGAAGATACTTGTTATCAATTTATTAGATTGTCTTGTGAAAAATATTTGTTAATGCATCCTGAAGATAAGATAAAAATTAAAATGATACTATCAAAAAATAGATTAAATCATGTTAGTTTATAAATGAAAAACCATTTACGTATGGATCATTGGGTAGGTGAGGGAATATCTGATAGTGCAATTATTACATTAAAAGCCAATTGTAGTGATGAGGTTTTAGGTGCTTCAATAAAAAAAAGCTTTTACACGTTGTATTAGTCGAAAAACCATCACTTAATATAATTTTTAAAATATCAATTAAGTGATGGTGTTATTTTTACTCAAAAGCCATCATGCTAATAATTAACATAATGTGGCGATAATCACCTGATCGGCATTAAATAACGCTGTTACGGTATCATTAATATGTAGCTTTTGTTGTGTAACATGCTGGTTAGAACAAGTCGCACACACTTCTAGTCCACCTTCTAACGTTACCACTAATTCGCTATTTTCATTGCCCGTTTCAATTTGGGTTAGGGTGCCTGATAGCGCATTGTCATATTGTTGTGCTACAGAGGCGCCTTTTTCTATATTGACCCATGGCGCTTTAATTAAAACGAGTACTTCTTTGCCTTCTTTAAGATTTAGACGATCGGCGCTTTTTTCAGTTAACGCCGCGCGAATAACCGTTTTTTGATCAGCAAGCTGAACATTAACATGTTGTTGTACTTGTAAGTGATCGCGTTCAATAATGGTGCCAAAAAATTGGTTTCTGGCACTGGTCTGTAACGAAAAACGTGAAATAGCCGCTAAAAGGCTGTCTAAAGGTAATGAATCGTCTTTTAATACATCAAAGGCTTTTTGTTGAATTTGTCCTAATAGATCATAAAGTTGTAGTAAGCGTTCACAATAATGAGTCAGTGTGGCGCCTCCACCCCCTTTACCGCCAGTTGCTCTATCAACAAGGAGTTCATCAGCCAGTTGATTCATTTCATTGATAGCGTCCCAAGCACTTTTATAACTAATGCCCGCCATTTTCGCCCCTTGGCTAATTGAGCCTGTTGCTTTAATTTGTTTTAACAGCGCAACACGGCGTGGATCAGCAAAGAGCTTATCTTGAAGTTTCAGTGTCAGTAATATTTCTGCTTGCATAATGATAGGCTTCTTCTGGTTTGTCTGTTTATCGCATTTTTTGTGCCGACACAAAACGATAATTCTCTAGAATAGATACAACTATAGCGTTATTATTCGTTATTCGTGAAGAAATGCCAACTCTGGCTTTCCGAATATACCATGATAAAGAGGTTATCATGTTTGAATTATTGAAAAGTTTAGGGTTCGCTCTCTTGATGGTACCTGTTGTGATGGTACTTATCATGGGCATTATTTATGGTTTAGGCGAGATTTTTAACTTAATTTCACCTAGTCAGTCAAAGGCTGATAAAAAAGCATAATTACCCCTCTATTTAGAACAGCCCTTTATTGTGAAGGGCTGTTTTTAATACTCCTCAAATACTCGTCATACTTCAAGTTGTAGCGTTGTTGACTGCGTTCATTCGCACTAGTCACATACTTATGTATGCTCCTAGCGACTCATTCACTTGTCGCCTAGCTACACCTTGAATTATTTAGAGTATTTAGTATTTAGCTATTTAACTTCAAGTTGTCGCGTTGTTGACTGCGTTTATTCGCACTAGTCATATACTGATATATGCTCCTAGCGACTCATTCACTTGTCGCCTAGCTACACCTTGAATTATTTAGAGTATTTAGCTGTTAGCTATTTAACTTCAAGTTGTCGCGTTGTTGATTGCATTTCTATCTCCATTGCTATCTCCATTGCTATCGCCATTTTTGTCTCCCTATTTATCGCTATATTTATTGATATATAACCAATTTTAATCAACTTATCCTTTCATTTTACGTTATATCTTGATATATACAGCGTGGTTATTGTCCTATTTAAGTGGAACTCAACATGAAAAAATTATCAGGTAAGTTACTGGCTGGTGCGATTATCTCTTTTGCTTTAGTGAGCCAAAGCATGGCATCGGAAAAAATAACGGTATTTGCGGCGGCTTCTCTCACTAATGCGCTTAATGAAATTTCGGCACAATATAAACAGGAAAAACAAGCGGATGTCGTTGCTTCTTATGCATCCTCTTCAACACTTGCTCGCCAAATTGAGCAAGGAGCACCTGCAAATCTATTTATTTCTGCCGATCAGCAGTGGATGGATTATGTTATTAATAAGAATTTAATGGTGACTGATTCACGACATACATTATTAGGTAACGACTTAGTGTTAATTGCCCCTAAAGATAGCAAATTAAACAATGTTGTTATTAATAAGGATACTAAATGGAAATCCTTACTTAATGGTGGAAAATTAGCTGTGGGTGATCCAGATCATGTACCTGTTGGTATCTATGCTAAAGAGTCATTAGAATATTTAGGTGCATGGGATGTGGTGAGTCCGGAAATGGCGCGCACTAATAATGTTCGTAGCGGCATGGCATTAGTTGAACGAGATGAAGCACCATTAGGTATTGTCTATGGCTCTGATGCTGTTGCCAGTGACAAAGTGAAAGTGGTTGGGGTATTCCCAACTGATAGTCACAAACCTGTTGAGTATCCAATGGCAGTTGTAAAAGGACAGGATAATAAAGCTGTTCGTGATTTTTATGACTATCTAAAAACACCTCAAGCCGCAGAAATTTTTAAGAAATACGGCTTTAGCCCACTTTAGGAATTATACTTTTGGAGATGTTAAGTGAATACGAATGGCAAGCGATTCTTTTAAGCCTTAAGGTATCGACAATTGCAGTAATAATTAGTCTTCCTTTTGGTATATTGATGGCTTGGCTGTTAGTTAGGGTTCGTTTTCCCGGTAAATCATTGCTTGATAGCATTATTCATTTACCTTTAGTTTTACCTCCCGTTGTTGTTGGTTATCTATTATTAATTAGCATGGGGAGACGCGGATTTATTGGTGAATGGCTATATAATTGGTTTGGATTTAGTTTTACCTTCAGTTGGCGAGGGGCGGCACTTGCCTCAGCTGTTGTGGCATTTCCACTGATGGTAAGAGCAATTAGACTAGCACTAGAAGCTGTCGACCAACGTATGGAACAAGCGGCAAGAACATTAGGCGCATCACCATTACGTGTCTTTTTTACTATAACGTTACCATTATCTATGCCCGGCATTATTGCGGGGATCGTATTGGCCTTTGCTCGCTCATTAGGTGAATTTGGCGCCACAATCACTTTCGTCTCCAATATTCCAGGGGAAACCAGAACGATCCCTTTGGCTATGTATACGTTAATTGAAACACCGGGGGCAGAAATGGATGCCGCCCGTTTATGTGTCATTGCAATTATTTTGGCGCTCGTCTCTTTAATGGCTTCAGAGTGGCTAACTCGTTGGGGTCGTAAAAGATTGGGGGGCGTATGCTAGAGATGAATTTTAAACAGACACTGGGCTCTTTGTGTCTGGAAGTGAATACTCAATTACCAACAGAAAGTATCACGGCGGTATTTGGCTTATCTGGCGCAGGTAAAACGTCGCTCATTAATGTGATTGGTGGTTTAACCAAACCTGATTCAGGACATATTGTGTTAAATAATCACACATTGGTGGATATTGAGAAGAAAATTTATCTGCCACCCGAAAAGCGCAAAGTAGGCTATGTATTTCAAGATGCACGACTATTTCCTCATTATACCGTAAAAGGAAATTTACTTTACGGTATGTCACCAACAATGAAAGTACAGTTTGATAGAATTATTTATCTATTAGGTATCGAACATCTACTTTCGCGTTTTCCTATTACGCTATCTGGTGGTGAAAAACAACGTGTGGCTATTGGACGTGCATTATTAACTGCACCCGATATTATGCTAATGGATGAACCATTGGCCTCTCTTGATTTACCCCGCAAGCGTGAATTATTACCCTATTTAGAAAAACTTTCACAAGATGTACAAATACCTATTTTGTATGTGAGCCATAGTCTAGATGAGATTATTCGACTTGCTGATAATGTGATTGTTATGGATGCCGGAAAAATTAAGGCAATGGGTAAGTTAGAAGATGTTTGGGCCAGTAGCGCATTACGCCCTTGGTTACAAAAAGAGACGTTAAGCAGTGTTGCAAATGTTATGGTCGTTGAACATCATAGCCATTATGCGATGACGGCGACCGCCTTTGGTAATCAAGTACTGTGGTTGCCACAAATCGAGGCAAAAATAGGTCGCGATGTGCGCGTTCGTATTGATGCTTCAGATGTATCGTTAACTACCACTCGCCCATCAAATAGTAGTATCCGTAATATATTACATATGAAAGTGGTCGAAATGATCAAACATGATGATCAGGTAGATGTGAAACTGGTTAATGATGGCAATTATTTATGGGCGCGGATCACCCCTTGGGCGAGAGATGAACTCAATATTCAAGAAGGGCAGTGGCTTTATGCGCAAATAAAAAGTATTTCACTAAGTCGCCATCTTTAATTTATTGATTTATAAAAATAAAGCCTCGTCATAGATGAGGCTTTGTTGTTTGAATAGCAAGTATTTAAGACAAAATATATTTATGAATAGTCTCTGCAATACCGGGCTGATTATTATTTTTAGTCACCAGTTTAGCGCGTGCTTTGACCTCATCTGATGCGTTACCCATAGCAACACCTAAACCAACGTGCTCTAACATACTTAAGTCATTGAAGTTATCACCAAACGCCATAACATCACTCATCTTCATGCCATTAGCTTCAACCCAACGCTGTAAACGGCGACCTTTGCTATTACCTTTCTTGGCGATATCAACTTGATCGACCCAAGACCATTCACACTCTAAGCCGACTTGTTGTTCTACTTGTTCGATTAAAGCACGTAACTCATCGTGATTGGGGGTTGTGGTCGCTATTTTCCAGATAGAATCAACATGATGCATTGCTTGGTAAAAATCATCTACTTTGACTAAATTAGGGCGTTGTGCCAGAGGAAGAGTATCAGCCCAATTAAGTGTACGTTGTACGGCAGCGGTAAGTTGATCATACATCATTGCATCATCTGCATAGACTAAATGATGCACATCGGTTTGTTTAACCAAGTCGAGTACCGCGCGTGTTTCTTCGGGGGTTAAAGGATCAGATTCAAGCACTTTTTTACCGAGGTAGTCGTAAAGATAAGTACCATTACAACAGATAGCGGGTGTATCAAGATCTAGCGCTTGATAGAATGGATGAATAGCAACATGGTGACGACCTGTTACAATGAGTACTTTAACGCCCGCTTTTCTGGCAAGATTAAGAGCAGTTAAAGATCCCGGTAGGATACGTTTTTGGTCATCAAGCAATGTGCCATCAAGATCCAGTGCAATAACGCGGTACGACATAATAAGCCCCTTGATAGTATAAAGATGCAATGATGCTGATGTTACACGTTAACCTAGCAAAGATAAACTAGCTTAATCGTGACAGGTATCAGTTGGTTAAGTTATTATTCTTTATAAATCAATAGGTAATCGATTTTAAGGAGAAAGGATGAAACAGGTAGTCTACGTAGCAAGTCCAGAGAGTCATCAAATCCATGCGTATACATTAAATAACGCGGGAGAGATGCATCTACTACAGGTTGTTGAAGTTGCAGGACAAGTTCAACCTATGGTGGCTAGTGCAGATGGAAAACATCTTTATGTTGGCATTCGTCCTCATTTTAGTGTGGTGACCTTTGAAATCGCACCTGATGGCCAGTTAGAACAAAAAGCAATAACGGCAATTCCAAGTGCACCAGTTCATCTGTGCTTGGATAAAACAGAACGTTTTTTGTTTGTTCCTTCTTATCACCAAGGTAACTTAGCGGTATTGCCGATTAATCAACAAGGTATTGCTCAAGCACCAATACAACTTATTGAAGGATTAAATAAACCACACTCTTCTAATATTGATTGGCATAACAAGCAGCTTATTGTTCCCTGTTTAGGTGAAGATCATATTCGTCTATTTAATCTTTCAGAAGAGGGACATTTAAGTGAAGCGCGTAGCGAAGAGTTAACCACAGCAATAAATGCAGGGCCGCGTCATTTAGCGTTCAATCCTAATGGCGAAGTGTTTTATTGCCTTAATGAATTAGATGCAACAATCAATGTTTATCGTCGTATGGGTGATCTTTATCGTTTAATGCAAACCATCGATA
Source organism: Proteus sp. G4415 (assembly GCF_963896075.1). Lineage (NCBI taxonomy): Bacteria > Pseudomonadati > Pseudomonadota > Gammaproteobacteria > Enterobacterales > Morganellaceae > Proteus > Proteus sp. G4415. The sequence continues at coordinate 26,734 of NZ_CAWQOK010000008.1, read as the reverse complement.
TGGTGCCAGAAACTTTCAATAGCACACGTTGGGCCGCTGATATCCATATTACCCCAGACGGTCGTTTCCTCTATGCCAGTGAACGTTCGGAAAGCTTGATGAGTGTAATGGCAGTTTCAGAAGCAGGGGATCATCTACAACCTGTAGGTCATTATACAACACAGACACAACCACGCGGTTTTAATCTTGATAATACAGGAAATTATCTCATTTCTTGCGGTCAGAAATCTGATTTTGTCTCTGTTTCTCGTATTGATAGGCAAACCGGCGCATTAACGGAATTAGCTTGTTACCCAGTCGGAAAAGGGGCGATGTGGGTCACTGTAGTCACCAAATAAGTATTGCTTGCTCTCTAGCGGTAGATGATGCCGCTAGAGATATTAAAACAAAATAATTAATTGGTAAGATTAACCGCTTTCTCAATTGCTTGAGTGAGTTTAGTGAGCTTTTCAGGTGATATAATATAAGGAGGCATAATATAAATCAGTTGACCAAAAGGCCGTATCCAAACCCCTTCATCGACAAAGTATTTCTGTAGTTTAGCCATATTGACTGGCTCAACCATTTCTACGACACCAATAGCACCAAGTACCCGCACATCTTTAACGCTTTTTGCTTGCTTTAAGGGTAATAATTCGGTTTTAAGTTGAGCTTCAATTTGGGCGACTTGATTAACCCAGTGACCTTGTTCTAATAGCGATAAACTAGCATTCGCCACCGCACAGGCAAGAGGATTCCCCATATAGGTAGGGCCATGCATAAAGCAACCTGCATCACCTTGGCTGATAGTATCGGCAATATGGCGTGTAGTTAACGTGGCGGATAGCGTCATATAACCACCTGTTAATGCTTTACCTACACACATAATATCGGGGGAGATCCCCGCGTGTTCACAAGCAAATAATTTACCGGTTCTGCCAAATCCAGTGGCGATTTCATCGGCAATTAATAACACATTAAATTCATCACATAACGCTCGAGCTTGTGTTAAATACTCTGGGTGGTATATGCGCATACCACCAGCCCCTTGGACGATTGGCTCTAGCATCACAGCGGCAATATGTTGATGATGTTGCGCTAATGTGGTGCGTAAATCGTCTATATCAGTAGCGTCCCACGGTTGATAAAATCCGGTTTTTGGCGCTTCGACAAACAGATGATTCGGCAGGTAGCCTTTGTAGAGACTATGCATCGAATTGTCAGGATCACACACCGACATCGCACCAAAAGTATCACCATGATAACCGCGTTTTAATGCCACAATGCGCTGGCGTTTTTCACCTTTTGCCTGCCAATATTGCAATGCCATTTTTATCGCCACTTCAACCGCTACAGAGCCTGAATCAGCGAGGAAAATACACTCTAGTGGGGCGGGAGTGATAGCCAATAGTTTTCGACATAGAGCAACCGCTGAGGGATGGGTGATACCACCAAACATCACATGGGACATTGCTGCTAGTTGTTCTGTTACCGCCGTATTGAGTTCAGGGTGGTTATAGCCGTGGATCGCAGCCCACCATGAAGACATACCATCAATTAATTGTTTGCCATTCGCTAAAGTGAGTTCAACCCCTTTTGCACTTACGATTGGATAAGCCGGTAATGGGTTACTCATCGAGGTATAAGGGTGCCAAATATGGCGTAAATCAAAAGCAATATCATCGGGTGTCATTTTACTTTCCAGTTAATCATGTAAACCTAGTGTGATCAATTTTAGTTGACATGATAACCCTATTATTTAAACTGGCAATCACTTTTGAACAGGAGAATGTATTGTGAGTACGTTAAAACGTTGGACATTAAAAGAAGCTAGGGCACTGTTTGATATGCCATTTTTAGATTTGGTTTTTCAAGCGCAACAAGTGCATCGTCAACATTTTGATCCTTCACAAATTCAAGTCAGCACCTTACTGTCGATAAAAACAGGCGCTTGTCCTGAAGATTGTAAATATTGTGCCCAAAGTGCGCGCTATAAAACAGGGTTAGAAAAAGAGCGCTTAATGGAAGTACAACAAGTGATTGAATCAGCCAAAAAAGCAAAAGCAGCTGGTTCAACCCGTTTTTGTATGGGCGCGGCTTGGCGTAATCCACATGAGCGTGATATGCCTTATCTTGAGCAGATGGTCAAAGAAGTGAAAGCGCTAGGTATGGAAACCTGTATGACATTGGGTAAGCTTGATGATTCACAAGCCTCACGCTTAGCACAAGCCGGACTGGATTTTTATAACCATAATCTTGATACATCACCTGAGTTTTACGGCAGCATTATTACCACCCGGACATATCAAGACCGTTTAGATACCTTAGATAAAGTACGTAATGCTGGCATTAAAGTGTGCTCTGGAGGCATTTTAGGTTTAGGGGAAGAGGTCAAAGATAGAGCCGCTATGTTAGTGCAATTAGCTAACTTACCGCAACCGCCGGAAAGTGTACCTATCAATATGTTAGCCAAAATTAAAGGTACGCCACTGGCTGATAATGAAGATGTCGATCCCTTTGATTTTATTCGGACTATTGCTGTTGCTCGTATTATGATGCCTCGCTCTTATGTGCGACTTTCAGCAGGGCGTGAACAAATGAGTGAACAAACGCAAGCATTCTGTTTTATGGCTGGCGCAAACTCCATTTTTTATGGTTGCAAATTATTAACGACCACGAATCCCACTGAAGATAAAGATCACCAATTATTCCGTAAGCTTGGTTTAAATCCTGAAAGATTATCTGTCTCAATGGGCGATCAGCAACAAGAAGACGTGTTGCTACAAGCTGTTGCTGAAAAAGACACCGAACAATTTTATAACGCGGCACTGTAATGAGTTGGCAAAACTATCTAGATAAGCGACTTAATGAGCGTAGAAATACGCCATTATGGCGAAAAAGACAGGTGATCCAGCATAGCAATGGACGCTATTTAATCACACTGTCTGGTGATAAATATGTTAATTTTTCTGGTAACGATTATTTAGGGATAAGCCAACATCCTGATGTTATTCAAGCATGGCAACGTGGTGCGAATGAATATGGTGTAGGGAGTGGGGGATCGGGTCATATTACCGGTTTTACACAGGCCCATCAGCAGTTAGAGCAACAACTCGCTGACTGGTTAGGGTACGATCATGCGCTATTATTTTCTTCAGGTTATAGTGCTAATCAAGGTGTTATTGCGACATTACTTGAAAAAGAAGATGCCATCATTGCCGATAAACTTTGTCATGCTTCATTAATGGAAGCGGCTATCTTATCACCGGCGAGTTTATGGCGCTTTTTGCATAATTCTGCGCCATCTCTATCTCAGCGACTTCATAAAACCTCTGCGAATAAAAGCTTAGTCGTGACAGAAGGGGTTTTTAGCATGGATGGTGATAAAGCGCCATTAGCGGCTATGGCAGAAATAAGTCAACAGCATCAGGCGTGGTTAATGGTTGATGATGCGCATGGTATTGGCGTGTTAGGTAAAGAAGGTAAAGGGAGTTGCCATGAAGCAGGGATTAAACCTGAGTTATTAATAGCGACTTTTGGTAAAGCCTTTGGCATTAGTGGTGCGGCTGTACTGTGTAATAAGGCGACTGCTGAGTTTTTCGAACAATATTCACGTCACTTAATTTATAGTACCTCAATGCCCCCCGCACAAGCCGTTGCTTTACATGCAGCGTTAAAAGTTATTAAACAAGATGATGAAGGACGAGAATATCTTCAACAACTTATTAGCTTTTTCCGTCAAGGTGTCTCATCACTTCCAGTCACATTATTACCTTCACAAACAGCCATTCAACCGTTAATTATTGGTGATGAACTACGCTGTCAACAACTTTCAGACTATTTACAACGTGAAGGTTTCTGGGTAAAAGCGATCTTTCCACCGACTGTACCCCCTCACAGCGCACGTTTACGCATTACTTTAACGACTCGTCACCAAATTTCCGACATTGCGATGTTAATCGAGCTTCTTCATGGTTTCTTCAATCAAAACAGATAAACAGCAGATAGCCCAGTGTTTTAGTAAAGCGGCTAGCCATTATGATCATCATGCCTCTATTCAACGTTATAGTGGTGATAAATTGATGTATTTAGCTCGCCACCAAGCTGGGGATAGGGTGCTAGATGCGGGGTGTGGCACTGGGTATTTCAGTCAAAAATGGCGACAACAAGGACGGTTTGTTATCGCACTTGATTTATCTCATGCCATGTTACAAGTGGCGAGACAACAACAACGGGCTAATTGTTATTTACAAAGTGATATTGAGCACTGTGCGATCACCCCCCACAGCATAGATATCGTTTTTAGCAATTTAGCTATGCAGTGGTGTGATGATCTTGCCATTGCGGTAAATAGCTTAATGAGTGTCGTCAATCCACAAGGGGCGCTCTATTTTTCTACGTTAGCAACATCAACGTTACAAGAGGTACGAGATGCTTGGCAGTTTCTTGATAACCACCAACATGTTAACCCGTTCCTCTCTTACCAACAGATTGAACAAGCCTGTAGTGGTTTTCAATATCAATTTGTGACTGAAAAGGTGACAGAACAATATGCATCATTGCCTGAGCTTTTTACCTCATTAAAAGGGGTAGGCGCGAATTTTGTGCAAGGAGAACGGCCAAAAGGATTAATGACACGCCAAAAACTGCGTCAATTAGAGCAAGTTTGGCGCAAAACAGACTCTGGTAAATATTTACTTACTTATGAACTCGTTATAGGAAAGATTTCTCATGGCTAAAACATGGTTTTTAACAGGAACAGATACCGAAGTCGGTAAAACCGTCGTAAGTAGTGCATTATTACAATGTGCTACACAACAAGGATATCAAACGGCGGGTTATAAACCTGTCGCATCTGGTAGCGAATGGTTACCTGAAGGTTTACGTAATAGTGATGCATTAACGTTGCAACAGTTTAGTAGCGTCCCTTTGGCTTATCAGCAAGTGAATCCCTATTGCTTTGAAACCCCCACATCACCTCATATTGTGAGCGAAGAAACAAAACAACCTATTGATTTTCAGGTTATGTCGAAGGGGTTATCTTATCTGCAACAACGCGCAGATTGGGTATTAGTTGAAGGTGCTGGGGGATGGTTTACGCCACTATCAGCAAACCAATTCTTTGCAGATTGGGTGATTGAAGAAAAATTACCCGTTATTTTAACGGTGGGTATTAAATTAGGTTGTATTAATCATGCATTATTAACGCAACAAGCTATTTGGCAATCAGGGTTGACTTTAGCGGGTTGGGTAGCAAATGAAGTAGAGCCTGCCGGGCGGTATCAACAGCAGTATTTAGCTACTTTAATGGCGCATATTAAAGCACCACTTTTAGGTAAAATTCCTTATTTAACACAAGACGTTAAACAACATAATTTTACCTCTTATCTTGATCTCTCTTATCTCAAATCACATTGATACATCATCATTGAGTCAATTTTAACAGCTTATTTTCATGTATAAAAAAATAAAAAAATTATTTTTTTGCTAAATATTAGGGTTATTTTTAATAAGAAAAAAAGCTGTAACCTACCGTGGTATAAGCACTTTGTTCAGTTATCCACTATTCCTGTGGATAACCTTGTGTATTACCATAATAAAAATACGCCAAATATAGAGAATACAAGGCATTGCTAAAGATTGGTGTTATTCTCAACTTTTATTTTTTATTGTTTATTATTAATAAGTTAAATAAAATCAATAGTGCGAAAGCGTCAACTTACTCTCAGTGATTTATCCCTAAAATAAGGGGTTGATTTTTTAAAAAACTTTTTGATTAAAATCTGGGGATAACTTAAATCCGTTATTCAGATTATTTTTTGTAAGATAGAGATTGAAGCTGGATTTTTATCCAGTATCATAAGGAGTGTCTGCGAGGAGATAAGAATATGAGCAAAGTTTTTAAACTGCATTCAGAATTTAAACCCGGTGGTGATCAACCTACTGCTATCGCTTCATTATGTGAAGGGTTAGAAGATGGACTTGCTCACCAAACCTTATTAGGGGTAACCGGATCAGGTAAAACCTTCACTATTGCCAATGTGATAGCTAACCTAAATCGTCCTACTATGGTATTAGCGCCAAACAAAACGCTAGCTGCACAGCTTTATAGTGAAATGAAAGAGTTTTTCCCTGAAAATGCGGTGGAATACTTTGTCTCTTATTATGACTACTATCAACCTGAAGCCTATGTGCCAAGCTCCGATACCTTTATTGAAAAAGACGCCTCTGTTAACGAACATATCGAACAAATGCGTCTATCGGCTACAAAGGCACTCTTAGAGCGTAAAGACGTTATTGTGGTCTCTTCAGTTTCAGCTATTTATGGTTTGGGTGATCCTGATAGCTATTTAAAAATGATGCTACATTTAAGCAATGGCATGATTATTGACCAACGTGCGATTTTACGCCGACTTGCTGATTTGCAATATACCCGCAATGATCAGGCTTTTCAGCGCGGTACTTTCCGAGTCCGTGGTGAAGTGATCGATATCTTTCCTGCTGAATCTGATGACTACGCTTTACGTGTTGAATTATTTGATGAAGAGGTTGAGCGTTTATCGCTATTTGATCCTCTCACAGGGCAAATTCATTACAATGTGCCACGTTTCACCGTCTATCCTAAAACCCACTATGTTACGCCGCGCGAACGTATTCTGGATGCGATGGAAAAAATCAAACAGGAGCTAGCTGAAAGACGTAAGGTGCTATTAGCCAATGATAAATTGGTTGAAGAGCAGCGAGTTACCCAGCGCACTCAATTTGATTTAGAAATGATGAATGAATTGGGGTATTGCTCAGGTATTGAAAACTACTCCCGCTATCTTTCTGGCCGTGGGCCTGGTGAGCCACCACCAACGCTATTTGACTATTTGCCTGCTGATGGGTTATTAGTGATTGACGAATCACACGTTACTATTCCGCAAATTGGCGGCATGTATAAAGGCGACCGCTCACGTAAAGAGACGTTAGTGGAATATGGCTTCCGGTTACCTTCTGCGTTGGATAACCGCCCATTGCGTTTTGAAGAGTTTGAAGCATTAGCACCACAAACCATTTATGTTTCAGCAACACCGGGCAAATATGAGCTAGAAAAATCAGGTAATGACATTGTAGAACAGGTGGTTAGACCTACAGGCTTACTTGATCCGGTGGTTGAAGTTCGCCCTGTTGCCACACAGGTTGATGATTTATTATCAGAAATACGTATACGAGCAGCTAAAAATGAACGTGTATTAGTGACAACATTAACAAAACGTATGGCGGAGGATTTGACCGAATATCTTGAAGAGCATGGTGAACGGGTACGTTATTTGCACTCAGATATTGATACCGTCGAGCGGGTTGAAATTATCCGAGATTTACGTCTAGGTGAATTTGATGTGCTGGTGGGGATAAACTTACTTCGTGAAGGGTTAGATATGCCAGAAGTCTCTCTTGTGGCGATTTTAGATGCAGATAAAGAGGGATTCTTACGTTCAGAACGTTCGCTTATTCAGACGATTGGTCGTGCTGCTCGTAACCTTGAAGGTAAAGCTATTTTATATGGCGATAAAATAACAGATTCTATGGCAAAAGCCATTGGTGAGACAGAACGTCGTCGGGAAAAACAGCAACAATTTAACCTTGAACATGGCATTGTGCCAAAAGGCTTAAATAAGAAAATTGGTGATATTCTTAAGATTGGTCAACCGACTCAAGGCCGTAATAAGAAAGGACATAAAGCGGTTGATACTCATGAAGATTATCCATTACTTTCTACGGCTGAATTAGAAAAAGAAATTCAGCGCTTAGAAACGGAAATGTATCAACATGCTAAAGATCTTGAATTTGAAAAAGCGGCTCAAACACGGGATAAATTACAAACTTTGCGTGCGCAATTTATTGCTAATTCTTAATAAGAAAATGTAAGTAGATAGGCTTACAAAGGGCGTTATAGCTTTTATAGCGCTCTTTTTTTGTTCTCTCTTTGTCAATTATTATCTATTTTGTTATTCCCTTCCTGGCAATCAACTGTTTAAATATTACAACTAACAAACAGTCAATGATTTACAAAGATAAAAAAGACATTAAGGATAGTGAATGAGTGGTTATGTGTATGCAGGGTTTCCAAGCTCTGTAGGAGTCATTATTGGTGGTTTTTTCCTCGTGATACTTTTTAAGTGGTTACGATTTGCATTGCAAGACAATAAATTACCCACTGCTACAATGCCAGCAACAACAGAGCCTGAGCCCGTTTTATCGTCTCCAGCAACAGAAAGCCCAGTAAATCAGTTATTACCCAAAGAATGGGGATTATATGTCGCAGCCCCTTATGCGGTAATGAATGAGTGGGCATATAACGAATATAATCAAGGTAAAGATGATGGTGGGCTATCAGCGGCTTGGGGAGTTAATGATCGGTGGGATTTAATCTACCAATTATTTTGGTTGCTGACTCAAGGTCATACCAATGACTTTTACCAGTTACGTGACCAGATTTTGAATGGCAAAGAAGAAGATATTCAATCATTAAAAAACGATATTTTATTATCTGATTTAACTGAAAATGATAAAAATGAACGTTTATGGCAAATCGATATGATGAACACCAATCGAATGAATATCCAAAATGTAAAATATCTTATTTGGGATCTTTGTCGTTTTAACAAGCTTTGCTTAGAAGGCTGCCAACAAGGTTATATTACCCAGCAAGAAGCACAAACATGGTCATTAATGAGTGCATCAATGCTACGTCGTATTTATGATGGTTGGGAAGATATGTGGCAAAACTTTATTGCTACTCGTTGGTTATGGGCAAGTGGTGATCAAAATTGGGCATCATCACATCAAACATTTTCCGATGTCGTACAAAATATACTCAAAGCAGAAAATACCTTAGCGACAGAAGAAAACTGGGTAATGGAGCTACCCCCATTAGATTTAATGTCTTTTACACGAGCCGTAGCTGGATTAGGTTTTATGAAAAATGATGTGCCTATGACACTGGCTGAAATAGAAGAAATGATCAGCGAACGCATTACTTTAAAAACACTTAATAGCTAATTGTCTATTTGTAAAACAAAATTACACAGTTAAAGTAAGAAAATAATCTAATAAAGACTAATTAACCGCACTGAGATAGATAATGATTTTAGTGCGGTTTTTTGATTAGTATAACGATTAACTCGCTGTACAAGCGGTATTACGTTGACCTAATTGCTGAAGTGTTAATTCAATAGCTTTACTTAATAGGTGCCTATCATGACGGTAAGGAATATCTTTCGCCTCTAATTGCGCTTGAACAATTAATCGTCCTTTCATTGATTCATATTGTGTTTCTGGACTAATAATCACGGCATCAATAGTTTGTAAGCCAATATAGGTTTCCATCATGGCGATTTTATCTGACATCGTCATACTTGCAGCCGCAGGGCTAAGCTCTTTACCTAAATTACCAATATAAATAGTAGTGGCACTGCTACGACGTAATGCTTTAGCTAAATCAGGTAGCAACAATAAAGGCATTAAACTGGTAAAAAAACTGCCCGGGCCAATTAAAATTAAATCAGCTTGCTCAATGGCTTCAATGGCTTCTCGTGTGGTGGTGACGTCTGGATAGAGTTTTAATTGACGAGGCATCCTCGGTAAATTATCTACATTGACCTCACCATAGATTTCATTTCCTTCATCATCAATGGCCATTAAATCAACCGCTTGTTCTGACATAGGAATAAGATGAGCATTGACTCTAAGTAGACCGCGGATAAGATTAATTGCTTCTAATGGACGAACGCTTAAGTTATCTAAGGCCTTTAGCATAAGATTACCTAAGTTGTGTCCAGCAAGCTCTCCCGTACCTGAGAAACGGTATTCAAACATCGCAGAAGCAACGGAAGGCTCTGTGATTAATTGATTAATACAATTGCGCATATCTCCCCACGCGATACCGCCTTCGTCTTTACGAATACGTCCCGTGGAGCCACCATTATCTGTTGTCGTGACAATCCCCGTAAGGCGAGTTCCTAAATAGGAGAGTGCTGAAAGCACACGTCCAAGGCCATGACCTCCACCAAGGGCTACAACACGATCTAAATCACTTAGCGTGCGATTTCGCATAATTGTCTTACTCACTTTTAAAAATTTGCCGCTAATTTATCACAATTATAATTTAAGCCTATGATCACGGCGTGATTTCATCACATTCTTAATCTTGAATGAGTATCGATTGCTGGTTATTTAGACAAATAAAAGGGAAGAGTAAGGGGGAGTGTAAATAGAATAAAAATAAAAAAAGTGTTGTAAGTCGTTGTATTATAAATTATATAACGAAAACAATATTCGCTTTTTATTAAATAAACAGGTAAAATCCACACATAAAATATTGGTATAAGAACCTGTTAAAAACAGGTAAAGATTAACTCCTAGCCTTAACATCTAAGTCAACAAGCTTTATCCAAAGGATATGATGTTCTGGCCGTGACTAACTAAGTCACCAGGGTGCACGGTAGAAATGCCCGCATCTCCCGAATTTGGAAAGGTGTTATTATGCAACAACTTGTTGATGCGTTTTCCCGCAAATTTTTCTATTTACGTCTATCAATCACAGACGTGTGTAATTTCCGTTGCACTTACTGCTTACCTAATGGCTACAAGCCAAATGGTCATAAGTCCTTTCTATCACTGGATGAAATCCGCCGACTGACTCACTCTTTTGCTGAATTAGGCACAGAAAAAATCCGTTTAACGGGTGGTGAGCCTACGATGCGTCGAGATTTTACTGATATTATCGCGACCATTAATGAAAACCCAGCCATTAAAAAGATTGCCGTGACAACGAACGGCTATCGTTTAGCCCGTGATGTTGCACAATGGCGTGATGCGGGGCTAAGTGCGATAAATGTCAGTGTTGATAGCTTAGATCCCCGCCAATTTCATGCCATTACCGGGCAAGATAAATTCCATCAAGTGATGGAAGGAATAGACGCTGCTTTTACGGCAGGTTATGACAAAGTGAAAGTCAATGTTGTGCTAATGCGCAACGTAAATGATAAAAACTTGCCTGATTTTCTCCATTGGATCAAAGACAGACCGATACAACTACGCTTTATTGAACTAATGGAAACTGGTGATGGTAGTGATGTTTTTAATCGCTTTCATTTATCTGGTGAAGTGATCCGCCAACGTTTACTTAACGAAGGTTGGCTACAAATTCCTCGCGCCCGTAGTGATGGGCCAGCTCAAGTCTTTACTCATCCTGATTATCAAGGTGAAATTGGTCTTATCATGCCTTATGAAAAAGACTTTTGTGTCACCTGTAACCGTTTACGTGTTTCTGCGATTGGTAATCTTCATCTTTGCTTATTTGGCGAAAATGGTATTCCTTTACGCGATTTATTGGCTGATGATGCACAACAACAAGCTCTACAACAGCGTATTCAGGGTGGACTTCTTCATAAAAGAGAAACACATTTTCTTCATCAGGGCGATAGTGGTATTACCCCTAATCTTTCTGTGATTGGTGGATAAGTTTTTTCGCTCTGTTATTTAGTTAATTTCAGGAGTTGTGCATGTCTCAACTAACTCATATTAATGCTGCCGGTGAAGCGCATATGGTGGATGTTAGCGCCAAAGCTGAAACCGTACGTGAAGCACGAGCAGAAGCCTTTGTTGAAATGTCAGCAGAAACCTTAGCAATGATAACCGAAGGTCGACACCATAAGGGAGATGTCTTTGCTACCGCACGTATTGCGGGTATTCAAGCAGCCAAAAGAACATGGGAATTAATTCCTTTATGTCACCCATTGCTGTTAACCAAAGTTGAAGTCCATTTAGAAGCCCTTACAGACTCAAATCGTGTGCGTATTGAATCAGTGTGTCGCTTAACAGGTAAAACGGGGGTTGAAATGGAAGCTCTCACTGCCGCATCAGTGGCCGCATTGACTATCTATGATATGTGCAAAGCAGTACAAAAAGATATGGTCATAGGATCTGTGCGTTTATTAGAAAAAACCGGTGGTAAATCGGGACACTTTAAGGTGGATGCATGATTAAGGTTCTTTTTTTCGCCCAAGTGCGTGAATTAGTGGGTGTTGATTCACTGGAATTAAACAGTGATTATCCAACAGTGGATGATTTACGCCGTGCTTTAATTAACAAAGGCGATCGTTGGGCATTAGCGCTTGAAGATGGCAAATTGTTATCCGCGGTAAATCAATCCTTTGTTCAAGGCACTTATGCCATTAAAGACGGTGATGAAGTGGCTTTTTTCCCACCTGTAACAGGGGGCTAAGATGAGTACATTGACCCGTATATCAGTCCAAAACGAACATTTTAATGTTGGTGATGAATATCAATGGTTGTCAGAGTGTGAAAGTGATGGTGCGGTCGTCACTTTTACAGGAAAAGTGCGTAATCATAATTTAGGTGATGAAGTTAATACGCTAACTCTAGAGCATTATCCTGGTATGACAGAAAAGGCGTTAAATGACATTGTTGAGCAAGCACGCGCGCGTTGGCCTTTACAAAGAGTCAGCGTTATCCACCGTGTTGGCCAATTAAATATTGGTGAAGAGATCGTGTTTGTTGGTGTGACCAGCGCACATCGCCATAGTGCTTTTGAATCCGCAGAATTTATTATGGATTTTTTAAAAACGCGCGCACCTTTTTGGAAAAAAGAGGGACTATCAGCTAACCAAGATAGATGGGTTGATGCTCGCCAAAGTGACTATGATTCAGCTAAGCGTTGGGAATAATTCATCAAGTGAAATCAAAGACAACATCACTTTACTTAAATTTATTTTACGGTGACATTCTATACAGTTTATTTCGTGGAAATGTAACATTAGTGTGATAAAATTAATCACTAATGAGTCCATAATGGGCTCTTTACTGAAATAAACGTTATCGTTAAATTCAACGTTATCACTATGATTAAAGGGTAATCATCATGGATCGATTTTCACGTTCAAATGATTCAATCGTACAGCGCACTGGTACAGGTCTACAAACCTTTATGGCGCAAGTGTATGGCTGGATGACAGTAGGTCTGTTACTTACTGCATTTGTTGCTCTGTATGTTGCATCCAGCGCGACTTTAATTGAGATGATCTTCACTAATAAGATCTTTTTCTTCGGTTTGATTATCGCTCAATTAGCATTAGTTTTTATATTATCCGGTATGGTACATAAAATGAGTGGTGCGCTTGCTACAACCCTCTTTATGCTCTATTCCGCATTAACAGGTGTCACTATTTCGAGTGTGTTAATTGTTTATACTTACTCCTCTGTTGCTAGCACTTTCTTTATCTGTGCGGCAATGTTTGGTGCATTAAGTGTTTATGGCTACACCACTAAACGTAGTTTAACTGGGATGGGTAGCTTCCTGTTTATGGGGCTTATCGGTATTATCATTGCTTCTATTGTTAATATCTTTATGCAAAGCAGCATGATGAGCATGGTTATCTCTTACGCAGGTGTACTGATTTTCGCTGGTTTAACCGCATATGACACACAAAAATTAAAGGATATGGGTAGCGAAATTAATCAAGAAGATAAAGAAAATATGCGCCGTTACTCAATTATGGGTGCATTAACGCTTTATTTAGATTTTATCAACCTGTTCTTAATGTTACTGCGTATTTTAGGCGATCGTCGTTAATCATAAACTGCGTCGTTTAATAACCGCATAGTTAAATCCCATAACCTCTTCAGTTATGGGATTTTTTGTATTTATAAAATACGGGCAGCAAGTCGTTATTTATAGCGTGAGATGTTTATTCTTATCTATCAAGGTACAGATTTTATACTATCTTCCTGCGGAAAAGATAATAGGCAATAGATCCTGTCCCAATAGCAATAACAATCAGTGCCCATAAACTATGCCATATTACGGTAATATCGGCATTTTTGAGGTAGATTTGTTTGGTAATATCGGTGAAATGACGGATTGGGTTTATCCATGTGGCTTGCTGTAACCAAACTGGCATATTTTCCACTGGAGAAATATAGCCTGATAATAATACTGCGGGCATCATAAATACGAACACACCAATAAATGCTTGTTGTTGTGTTGAACTTAACGCGGAAATCAAAAGCCCAAAACCTACCAGCGATAAACCGTAAATAAGCATGGTAAAGTAAAATAATAGCAGTGAGCCTGAAAAAGGTATTTGATAGCCGAAAATACCGATAATTAATACAATGGTTCCCTGTACTGCCGCAACAACCATCGCAGGAACCGCTTTTCCTACAAAGATTTGCCAAGTTGATAACGGTGAAACTAATAGCTGATCTAATGTCCCTTGCTCTCGCTCTCTAGCAACAGACAGTGATGTTACTATCATTACTCCGATGGTGATAATTAAGGCCACTAAAGAAGGCACAATAAACCATTTATAGTTTAAATTGGGGTTATACCAATTACGTACTACTAATTCGCTTTTATTCAGTAAAGATGGGGTATCGCCGGCTAATTCTGTTTGATAATTTTGCACAATTTGTTGTACATAATTTGCCGCAATTTGTGCACTATTAGAATTACGCCCATCAAGAATTAATTGTAATTTTACCGGAGTATGACTGGCTAAATTAGCACTAAAATTTTGTGGAAAACGCACCAATAGCAAGGCTTTACGATTATTAATCGTCTCTTTAATTTCATGTTCACTTTTTAATAATAGGGTTTCAGAAAAAGCACTGGCTTTGGCTATGCGTTGGGTTAATTCAATAGATTGTTTACCATTGTCTTCATCAAAAATAGCAACAGAGGCATTGGTAACATCAAGGGTGGCAGCAAAAGGGAATAAGATCATCTGAAAGATAACCGGTAATATTAAGATAATCCGTGTTTGCGGCTCTTGTAATAATGACTGTAGCTCTTTCATTATCAGGGTGAGAAGACGATGAAACATAAAAACTCTCCCTTATTAATCTAAGCGACGACGTGTTGCTAACGCCGTTAAGCCAATAAAAAAGATGGCTGAAACAATTAATAGCCACATATCTAGCATTAAGATCATCGGAATATCTCCCGCTAAGAAGAGTGTCTGTAAGCTACTAACAAAATAACGTGCGGGAATAAAATAGGTCACTACTTGAATAAAAAATGGCATGCTATCAATTTCAAACACAAAGCCTGATAACATCACCGCAGGTAAAAAAGCCGCATTAAGTGAGATCATTGCCGCGTTAAATTGATTGCGAGTTAGGGTGGAGATCAATAGCCCCATACCTAGTGCAGTGGCTAAAAATAGTGAAGTAATACCCGCTAAAATCCATAATGAACCACGGTAAGGCACGCCTAATATATAGACAGTGACCAACATACATAGCACCATAACAAAACTGCCTAATACTTGATAAGGAATAAGCTTGGAAAGCAGTAATTCTGTGCGTGTAATTTGGGTTGAGAGTAAGGCTTCCATTGTGCCACGCTCCCATTCTCGAGCAATAACCAAAGAGGTTAGAATAGCCCCAACCACGGTGATGATAATAGTGACGGCACCGGGAATAATATAGTGTTGGCTGATGGCTGCAGGGTTAAACCAATACCTTGGCTCAATTTCAATTAATGGTTGCTGTTGAATGCCTTGACTTAAAGCTTGTTGCTGTAACCAGATTTGCCAAACCCCTTTGGTATAGGCTTGTACAAAGTTTGCGGTATTTGGCTCACTACCATCGGTGATCACTTGAATGGGAGCTTTGCTATCTTGTCGGGCTAATAATTGCGCAAAGTCGACAGGAATAACCACAATGCCACGAATTTCTCCGGCTTGCATTTTATCGATAAGCAATTGGCGATTATCGCTGATGGTGGCGTTAATATAGGGAGAGTTGGTAAAAGTATACACTAACTCTTGTGCCGGTTGGCTTTGTTGGTTAGTTAGTATACCAATATTTAATTTGCTTGAATCTAAGTTGATACCGTAACCAAAAATAAACAGTAAGGTGAGGGGGATAACAATAGCAATAAGCGCGCTACTGGGATCACGGGTGATTTGTTTAGTCTCTTTTAAACAAAGAGCATATAAACGTCGCCAAGAAAAGTGTGCAGGTGATGATTGAGACGAATTACTCATGTTTTTCGCTCCCTTGGTGATTTTCTTGTTCAAGTTTTTTATCGTAATCCAGAACTAAGCCAATAAAAGCATCTTCCATAGAGGGGGTCGGATTTTCTTCTGTTGCTACCATCTGTTTTAATGAATCCGGCTCGCCTGCTGCAATAATTTTTCCGCGATAAACCAAACCGATACGATCACAATATTCAGCTTCATCCATAAAGTGAGTCGTTACCATCACTGTTACACCTTTATCCACCATTCCATTGATATGAAGCCAGAATTCACGGCGTGTTAAAGGGTCAACCCCTGAGGTAGGTTCATCAAGAAAAAGAATATCTGGCTCATGCATCAAAGAGCATGCAAGAGCAAGACGCTGTTTATAGCCAAGAGGTAAGGTATCGGTGATTTGGTTAATCATTGGCTGTAAGCCAAATGCGGTTATCATATCATTGATTTTATTGCGCTGTTGCTTACCATATAATCCATAAACCCCAGAAAAAAATTTCAGGTTTTGCCCCACTTTTAAGTTGCTATATAGCGAGAATTTTTGTGCCATATAACCTAAATGTTGGCGAGCTTTACCTGAGCTGACTTTCAGATCCATACCTAACACTAATGCTTTACCACTCGTTGGTACTAATAGCCCGCACATCATCTTAAAGGTTGTCGATTTTCCCGCACCGTTAGGGCCTAATAACCCGAAAATCTCCCCACGTTTAACTTGGAAATCAACATGATCAGTGGCGGCAAATTGACCGAACATTTTCGTTAATTGTTGAGCTTCAATAACGGTTTCATCGGGTGCTGGGGGGATTTGTGGCATGATCTCCGCCAGTTCAGATTTATGAGAAGGGCCACCACCTAATAAATCAATAAAGGCATCTTCAAAGCGCGGTGTCGCCGGAATAAGTTTTGCATCTGGTTTTCCTAATGAGTTTAACAATGCCGTTTGGTCACTGTGTTTTTTTAAGATCAATCGTACAGATTGCCCTTGGATCACGCCATCGGTCACTTGAGGTTGTATAATGGCTTGTTGCAATACTTTTCGACGCTGATGACCTTCAACATTGAGTAAAAAAGAGCGTCCCGCCATTTTAGCCGTTAAGGTCTGAGGTACACCGCTATAAAGTAATTCACCTTTATTCAGTAGCAGAATGTTTTTACATTGTTCTGCTTCATCAAGATAAGAGGTACTCCATAAGATAAGCATGCCATCACCGGCTAAGGTATGAACCATTTGCCAAAGCTCTCGACGGGCAATGGGATCAACACCAACCCCCGGCTCATCTAATAACAGTACTTTGGGACTACCTAATAGAGTACAAGCTAACCCTAATTTTTGTTTCATCCCACCAGAAAGATTACCCGCTAGACGAGAGGTAAAACGTGTTAAGTCAGTAAAAGAGAGTAGCTGTTGATAAACTCTTTTTCTCTCTTCACCGATAACATTTTTTAAATCTGCATAAAGGTTGAGATTCTCTAGCACAGTGAGATCTTCATATAAGCCAAATTTTTGTGGCATATAACCGAGGATAGCCCTAACATCAACACTCTGTTTTTGCGGATCCATTCCTAAAATTTTGATCTCACCAGCATCAGGTTTTAGTAATCCTGCTAGCATGCGGATTAGGGTTGTTTTTCCCGCACCATCAGGGCCGACAAGACCTGTGACTGAACCACCGGTAATGGTGGCGGTGAGTGAAGCAACCGCCGGTTTTTCAAGCCCAATAAAGCGTTTTTCAACACCGCTTAAATTGATGGTGTAATTTGTGTTATCCATATTGATTGCCTCTCCTCAACTTAATGAGTCGGTGCAAATTTCAAGGTCACTGGCATTCCTTGGCGTAATGCATCATCAGCATCGGTGACAACCACTCTTATACGATAAACTAGATCAGTGCGTAGTTCCGGTGTTTCAACGCTTTTAGGGGTAAATTCAGCGGTTGGCGAAACAAAACCTATAGTGCCGTGATAAGGCTTATCTTTGCGACTGTCGGTATAAAGATACACTTCGCGATTAGGTATCGCTTCACCTAAATGATTTTCACTAATATAAGCTCTAACCCACACAGGGTTAGTTAAAGAAACAGTAAAAACAGGGCTTCCTGCTGATAAAATAGTGCCAGGCTCCACAGCACGAGTCAGTATAGTTCCTTCTGCAGGTGAGGTTAATTTGGTGTCTTGAAGATTAAGCTCTGCTTGGGCAACTGCCGCTTTGGCTTGAAGTACTTGACCTCTTGCCATATCAATATCTTCTTGGCGATAACCATTTTGATATTGATTGAGTTTGTCTTGTGCTGCTTTTAATGCCGCAGCCGCTTGGTTACGATTATTGCGGGCACTGTCTAAGTCATTGGCTGAAATGACTTTGCGATTAGCAAGATCTTGTTGTCGCTTATAAAAGTTTTCAGCATATTGCCATGCGGCACGTTTTAATGACACATCTGACTGGGCTTGTGCAATTTCTTCACTGCGGTAACCAGCCTCCATTAAGGCTAATGAAGCGATGGCACTATCACGTTCACCATAAGCTTTATTTAATGCATTAATGTAAGGTGCATCATCGAGTTGGCCTAATAATTGACCTTTGGTGACTGGCACACCTTCATCAACTTGTAGTTCCGCTAACTTGCCTGCAACACGAAAACTTAAGTTAACCGTCCGAATATCAACATTTCCATAGAGTACTAACTCAGGATCTTTGTTCTCTTCATAATAATAGATACCTGCGATAATACCGATAATAATCATTAAGATAATAAAGACACTGATTTTTTTCGTTTTCATAATAACTCTATTTATATTTATGCATGGTTGTTATGAGTATAGATCTCTCTTAGTCCATCAAGTAGTAAAGTAATATGTACTTTTAAGGTATTAGAAATAATTTCATATTCCTGTTTACCAATTCTATCCCATCCAGTTTGGCGTAAAATGGTTTCTCGTACTAATCGAAATGATAGCACCTCTCCCAAAATAGCGTGAGTATGTAGCATGGTTTTTGGTAAAGTTGGATCTAAGCCAATATAAAGTGCTAATAAACGATTTACACGAGTTAATAGCGGAGATAACGCTTGCTGGTGGATAAGGGAATAGGCTTCTGTGGGAACAAGTTGTTCTCTTGCCATAATACGACTGATATGTACATTGCTTTTATCAAGTACGAGTCGGGCATATTGCAAAAAACTGTCAATGATCAGTTTTTGTAATAGGGGTAAGTGCTCTGTTGGATTAGGTTTTTCAAGAAAATCATCAAGTTGTGCAACAGTGGGTTCAAAATCAATTCGAATTAAATCGGCAATATACTGTGCAACAGCGAGATATAACCCTTCTTTAGAGCCAAAATAGTAAGCAATAGCCGCGATATTTTGCTTCGCAGCTTGCGCAATCTGGCGAGTTGTGGCGCCATCAGGCCCATTTTTACCAAAGATTTCACAGGCAGCTTCTAATAACTGTCGTTTTGCAAGTTCCCCTCGAGTTTTCTTTTGGTGTGTGTCTGGCATAAGGATACCTTACTTAAGTAAAATGTAACAAAGAAATAACATTAAAATAGTCGTTATTGAAAGTAGTATATTCGATGATATTGAGTAACAGGATAAATTTGTAGTAAATAATGAAATAAAGATGACATGTAATAAAAAAAACATGATTTATTTAAAAATTATTTTTATATTCGCAAGATAGCAAAACTGTTAAAATGACCGCTATTAGGTTAACCTGATAAGGTTCATTCTCTTTCACCTTGAGGTGAAAGCCCGTCATTTTTAATTTCAATCACCGTGTTATACGTTCTGGTTGTAGGAGATTTCTGTTTTGACCGATTTTACATCGCTTGGTTTAAGTGAGGCGCTTCTCCGCGCTATTGATGAACAAGGGTATAAAACCCCAACCCCTATTCAACAACAGGCGATTGAGCCGATTTTGGCGGGTAAGGACGTATTAGCAAGTGCACAAACGGGTACGGGAAAAACGGCCGCATTTACATTACCGATACTGGAAAAACTCGCTACATCAGCAGAGAAAACGAAAGGGCGTAAGCCAGTTAAAGCGCTTATTTTAACCCCTACACGTGAATTAGCTGCACAAATTGCCGATAACGTAAAAGCTTATAGTCGTTATTTACCTATTCGTTCATTGGTGGTTTTTGGTGGCGTTAGTATCAATCCTCAAATGATGAAACTACGAGGTGGCGTCGATGTTTTGATTGCAACACCGGGCCGCTTACTTGATCTTGAACATCAAAATGCTGTCGACTTATCTCGCGTTGAAGTATTGGTGTTAGATGAAGCTGATCGTATGTTAGATATGGGATTTATTCATGATATTCGTCGAGTCATCAATAAGTTACCGAAAAAACGACAAAATTTACTCTTTTCAGCGACTTTTTCAAAAGAGATAACAGGGCTTGCTAACTCACTACTCAACAATCCTATAAGTATTGCTGTTGCCCCCAAAAACTCAGCGGCTGAATCTGTTGATCAATATGTCCATTTAGTGGATAAAAAGCGTAAGACAGAGCTGTTATCACACTTAATTGGCCTAGAAAATTGGCCTCAAGTTCTTATTTTTACTCGAACTAAACATGGTGCGAATAAATTAGCTGAACATCTTAATTTAGATGGCATCAAATCAGCGGCGATCCACGGTAATAAAAGCCAAGGAGCTAGAACACGTGCTCTAGCTGATTTTAAAGACGGTAAATTAAAAGCGTTAGTTGCCACTGATATTGCAGCGCGGGGACTTGATATTGACCAACTTCCTTATGTGGTCAACTTTGAATTACCGCAGGTAGCAGAAGATTACGTTCATCGTATTGGTCGAACAGGGCGTGCGGCGGCAACAGGTAAAGCGATATCTTTAGTTTGTGTTGATGAACATGGCTTATTAGCCGATATTGAACGCTTATTAAAACGTGAAATCCCTCGTTTAGCATTAGAAGGTTACGATCCTGATCCCTCAATAAAAGCGGCGCCTTTGCATAAAAAGCCAAAGAATAAAGCACGTAATAATAATAAAGAAGGCGGACATGGTCGTGCTGATATGCGTGGTAAAGATAATCGCCATACACCACGTAATAAAAATAGTCGTAATCAAAAAGAGAGTGAAACGGGTGAGATAAAACAGAATAAATCTAAACCAGCTAGACGTTCACGCAAACACGATGATGATCGTGATAATCAAAATCCTTGGTCAAAAGCTAGAAAAGAATTTTGAGGCTAAACTGTGCGAGTCCTATTAGCGCCAATGGAGGGGGTGTTAGACCCCCTTGTGAGAGATCTACTGACGGCGATTAATCATTACGATCTCTGTATCACGGAATTTATTCGCGTTGTTGATTCATTATTACCGCCAAAAGCATTTTATCGTTTATGCCCTGAATTACACACCCAAAGCCGCACGCAAAGTGGCACCTTGGTGCGGGTACAATTATTAGGGCAAAATCCACAATGGTTGGCAGAAAACGCTTTTCGAGCCGTCTCTTTAGGTTCATGGGGGGTTGATCTTAATTGTGGTTGTCCTTCTAAAACCGTCAATGGTAATGGTGGTGGTGCCTCGTTATTAAAACAACCAGAAACGATTTATCAAGCAACTAAAGCGATGCGTGGTGCTGTACCTGCGGATTTACCTGTTTCTGTAAAGGTACGATTAGGGTGGGATTGTTCATCTTATTGCCATGAAATTGCCGATGCTGTAGAACAAGGTGGCGCGACAGAAATTACTATCCACGGTAGAACAAAAGAAGATGGTTATCGTGCTGATAAGATAAACTGGCAAGCGATTGGTGAAATTCGCCAAAAATTGACTATTCCCGTTATCGCTAACGGTGAGATTTGGTGTCGAGAAGATGCTATCTCTTGTTTAAAGATAACCGGCTGTGATGCGATTATGATAGGTCGCGGGGCGATGCATACGCCCAATTTAAGTAATGTGATAAAAGGTATTGAAGAAAAAATGCCTTGGTCACAAGTGATCCAATTACTTAAACGCTATATTCGTCTAGAAAAGCAAGGGGATACCACTTATTACCATGCTTCCCGTATAAAACAGTGGTTGGGATATTTAAGAAAAGAGTATCAAGATGCTGATGCACTTTTTAGCCAAATTAGAACGCTAAAAACCTCACCTGAAATAGCCAAAATAATAGAAGCGTTATAATAACCACAATAGGTTATTAATAGCCAAAACCAGCATTAATAATAAGGTGCTGGTTTTTTCTATAAAAAGGTAAAAATATCTGAATATGAAAAAAATAATTGCTGTTTAAATACAATTATTGGAAAAAATCACTATTTCGTCTTACACTCTTAAAGTGACCATTTTTAATATACTATCTATATTATCACTACATTTAGGGGGAACTATGGGATTTCTTTCTTGGATTGTGTTCGGTCTTATTGCGGGTATCTTAGCCAAATTCTTAATGCCTGGCTCGTATGATATCGGCCTTATCTGGACCTGTATTCTAGGTATTGTGGGTGCTGTAGTTGGTGGTGTAATTAGTAATTTCTTTGGTAAAGGCAAAGTAGATGGTTTCAATTTTGGTAGTTTTGTCGTTGCCGTAATAGGGGCAATCGTTGTGCTTTATTTAGCAAAAATATTTGCCAGTTAATTGGAAATAAAGAGTCTATTAATACTATTAAACCCGCATCTGCGGGTTTACTTTTTTGCGTTAACTTCACTATCGCTTTTATTTTATTCGCATTCACAAGGTAATGCGTTTTCTGCTCCCCACTGCGCCCAAGAGCCATCATACAGTGCGATATTCTGGCAGCCCAATAGAGTTAAAGCCAAAAATAGAATAGCTGCTGTCATACCTGAGCCACAACTGACAATAATTGGTTGAGATAAATCGACACCTGCTTGTTCAAAAATGTGCTGTAATTGCGCTTTATCTTTTAATTGTCCATTAATAACTAAGTTATCCCAAGGAACATTTTTACTATTGGGAATATGGCCCCTACGTAAACCGGGACGAGGCTCTGGTGCTCTACCATAAAATCTATCCGCCGAACGAGCATCAATGATTTGATTTTGTTGCGTAGTCAGATTATCCAGTATTTGTTGTTTATCGACACGGCGTTGAGTGTGGCGTGTAACGATAAAAGGGTGAGTGGCTGGGACGTTGGGCGTTTTTCCTTGCTCAAGGGGGAACCCCGCTTCTTGCCAAGCTTGTAAACCACCGGCCAGAATACGCACCTTGTGACAACCTAAGGTAGTAAAAGTCCACCAGCCACGAGGTGCTGAAAAGAGATTGCCGATATCATAGAGGATCACTGTTGTATTATTTGAAATACCTAACTGAGTTAAGGTTTCAGAAAACAGTGTGTCAGATGGCAACATATGTGGTAATGATGTTGTTTTATCGGCGATTTCATCCAGATCAAAAAAATGGGCACCAGGGATATGACGTTCAAGATAGCGTTGATGATAGTCAATATCTTGCGTAGGCATGGGCGCACTGACATCAACTATCACGAGATCTTGAGCGTCGTGATGTTCAAAAAGCCATTGTGGAGTAACAAAATAATCAAATTCCATGGTGCAACCTCTTTATTTCGTCGATGGTGAGCTATCTGGTAGAGCTGGAAATTGCTGTGCTGGTGAGCGATTAGGTTGAGTTTGCTCTGTGTCTACCGGTGTGGTTGAGCGCGTATAAATATTTAGTCCGGCAAGAAAAACGCCCCCAAGGGAGCCAAAAGCCAGTAGTGCGATAACAACAAGAAGTAATTTTTTCATAAGATTTATGTGCAGATGAATGTTACTAAAAAGTATATCTAGATATGCCATTGAAACAAGTGCTGTACCACATAAAGCAGTAAATTGGTTAGTATTAAAATAGGATATCGCTGTTCAAAAAACAAACAAATTTGGAATATAATAATACCTAGCTTTAATTATGGTGATAGTTATTGTTTAGGGTGATGGATAATAACAAAAAGCCCTTAAACTCAGGAGTCACCGAGTTTAAGGGGAAGGGAATACAACTTATTATTTTATTTGATACACAATCGGTGCTGTAAATTATGTGTATAAAAACCAGAATGTCATCGCTAAGTTAACGGTAGCGGCGACAGCCATTGGAATTGCGGTTCTTTTCACTATTTGGAAAGGTGAGACATTGGCAATTCCTGCAATAGCAACAATAGCTGCCGTAATAGGTGAAACTGTGCGACCAAAGCTGGTCATAATTTGCATAGGTAAAATTAAAGTGATGACATCGACTTTTAAGAATGCAGCAATTTTGGGTGTTAATGCGGCAAATGAAAAGAATGCAGCATTACCCGATCCCATTAAAAAGGCTGCTAATGCTAAGATGGCACTCATCACAATAATCATCGCAGCAATACCAAAGCCAGCATCTTGAGCAGAACTAATTAAGGTATCTACCGCGCCACTTTTTAGTAATCCATTAGCAAAAAATTCCCCAGATACAATCAACGATACAACTAAAACAAACTGTTTTCCCATGCCTTCAAAGAACAACATAAAACTGTTCATTACCGCTTTAGCATCGCGCAATCGCACATATTCAAAGACTAGTGCAATAACCGTACTAATAATCATTGCGGTAGTCACTTCTAATTTAATGTAATTATGAAATAACGGACTAAAACCAATAATGAGAATTAAAGGGATCACGGGTAATAAGGCATATGATAATGGCACCTGACTTCCTTCTTCTTTTACATTATCAATGGCTGTTGGGTCGAAAACAAAACCCTCACGTTTATCCCACCAACGTTGAATAAAGAAATGGGTAATAGCAACCGCAATGATAATAGGAATAGTGATAGGCAGTTGGTGTTGAACAAAATAGACTGCAGGTTCAATATCCGCTGTTTTAGCCGCCATAATAACATTTCCAGAGCCGGGTCCATGATCAATAAATTGACAACAACCGATAACAGCTAAAGCAGATAGAGGACTAATAGCTGAGCGAATTAAAATAGGGTACATCGTTACCATGAGTAACATTCCTAAACCTGCATGGCTAGGAATAAAAATAACTAAAATTTGTGTGACTAAAAATGAAATAACTAGTAATAAGTAGGGGGATTTAATCGTTTTTAATGGTTTTTCAAAAATAGCAAATAAAGCTCGGCTGGCGCCCACGTGTTCCATATAACGTGAGAAACCAGCAATTGCCATTAAGGTTAAACCTAAACCCGCTAAACGCGAGCTCATAATATCGGTAAAAATTTGGAAAATATCAAAATACTTAAATTGTGTAGATTTATTTTCCGGTAATAAAGGGTTGAGATCGAGAGAAGCTGTAAGGAGCAATAACAGCATGCCTCCGAGTAATAACACAGGTTGAGGTTTATAACCTCGAGCCAGCAAATAAACTACCAACGCAGTAACTAGCGCGGCAATAATTAAACCAGTCATAATTAATTCCCCAGTGTCGTGATGCAGTATTGTTGTTATTGATTTAATGCACTAAATGCTTGGGTGAGATCTGCAATTAAGTCATCAGTAGACTCAAGACCAATATGTAAACGTACAAAAGGACCGTGGCCTTCACGCCAATCTGTTGCTGTTCTGGCACCCATAACATTGGCGGGTAATGCAAGACTTTCAAATCCTCCCCAAGATGCACCAATACCAAATAAGGTTAATGCATCAATAAATTGTTCAGATTGTTTAATGGTATATTTTTGTTTAAATTCAATGGTTAATAATCCATTACTACCTTTACAATCACGTTTCCATAAGTCATGGCGAGGATGTGTGGGTAACTCTGGAAACCAAACTTTGGCCACTTCAGGGCGTGTTTCTAACCACTGAGCGATAGCCAGTGCTGATTTACCATGATTTGTAAGACGTTGAGCAAGAGTCCTCATTCCTCTCAGGACTAAGGCGGCATCATCAGGGCTACTTGCTTGACCAAGAGCTTCTGGTAATGCCCCAATTTGTTTCCATGCGGTTTCATTTGCGATCATAATGCCCATCATGACATCTGAGTGACCGCATAAATATTTAGTTGCAGCAATTACAGAAACATCAGCACCTAATTCCAAAGGGTTATAAAGCCATGCCGAGCCCCAAGTATTATCCACCCCAACAGGAATATTTTTTTCATGAGCGATATGGCAAATTTCTGGTAGATCCAGCATTTCATAAAGTAATGAACCCGGTGATTCAACGAAAATAAGTTGAGTGTTTTCTTGAATTTTTTGCTCGAAATCTGAACCGTCAGTTTTAAAAAAGCTATAAGTGATATTATTAGGCTCTAAAAAAGCAGAGGCTATTTTACGTACGGGTTCATAGACAGAATCAGCAAATAAAACATGCCCACCACTTCGGGCGTAGCCCATAATAGTAAATGCAATTGCGGCTAGCCCTGTAGGAAAGAGCTGTGCTCGATAACCACCTTCTAATTCAGTTACTAATGCTTCAAGTGCAAACGCTGTTTCTGTACCACGAGCACCATAGCTTAATACTCGTTCAGTAATACGACGATCGCGTATTTCACGCCAACTTTTTATTGAATCAAAAACAATAGTACTGGCTCTCATAACAGGAGGGTTAATTGGGCCAGATGTTTTAATTGCTTGACGCCCACTATGTATCAATGTTGTTTGTTTATTCTGTTTCATTATTTATATCTCCGAATATAGAAAATAAGATCTCCCAGTAATTAATTTAGAATTTAATTACTATTTTGAGCTGGAAATTTGTAGTTGCTATTATTTATAACAAAGATATTTATT
>NZ_CAWQOK010000007.1:0-33629 GCF_963896075.1 Proteus sp. G4415 | reverse complement strand
CTGATGATTAATTCATTATTATTTTATTACGGCGATGTTTTACTCTCTTTTTATTTATTCGCTTTCCTTTCATCTTGTTATGTTTTATTTCTCTTTAACCATTTTCCCTTGTTAATTTTGTTAATACGTCTTTACTCGCATTTAGTGTTTAGCTGTCGATTTGATGAGATTATATTAAGTTTTATTTGTATGTTTCACAACAATTAAAGTATTACAAAGTATAACACGTAGAGTGAGTATCTTTACAAAAACCTTGAAAATGGATAATTTAAATATAGATTTAGAATATAAAACCAGAAACTAATCAATTTAAAGAATACAAATTCATTAATTAACATTTACTTGATAAACAACTGTTAACCGAATAATAAAGAAAAGCTAATAATAAAGTAAAAATAGGCAAAATTTAGGGGGGATTGTAACACCTTTGTAATACTTTCCTGTTTTTTTCACCCTTTTTATGTACAAAAAACAACCAATAATAAGATTTTTATGATGTCCTTCACAAAAAATCTCTTTGTAGAAGTCCTTCAGCCTATTTTACATCAACTTTTCATTAACCCACTATTGCTCTGATAGACATTCTTATTTCTGATAATATAATCAAAATTTGGTTTAAATCTGCTATAAAGGGGATGGTATGGGTATTGTTAGCTGGATCATGGCCGGTATTTTTATTGGGCTTGTTTTAGGTGCTGTACTAAAAATGATAAATAAAAACAAAAAGTAACGCGATAAAACAATCATCCATTTATGTTATGGCTGATTTATTTTGTTCTCTTTTCTTTCACCTTACTCGTTATGTTGATCATAAAATGAAAAAACATCTCCTAAAATATCTCCTCATTCCTGTTGCACTACTTACGCTCAATGCCTGTAGTCAACGAGCAACGGTAACGCCAACGTTACCCGCTAAGTTTAATCAACATAATGTGCCTGAATTGTCACAATGGCCAACCACCTTATCACCAAAGGCGAATAATAGTCGGGAGATTTTTGATAAGTATGCTCAGCAGATTTATCAAAAGAGTAACCCTCAAGGAATGGTGATTGTCATGATTAACAATACGCAATCTCTTAATCGTGCTTTTGGTACTACAAGCCCCGATAGCCGTCAAACCCCGTCAATGAACTCATTAATACGTATTGCTTCTATTACTAAATTAATGACGAGTGAAGTGATGTTAAAATTACAAGATGATGGCAAGTTGTTGGTTACTGATCCTCTGCAAAAATATAGTTATTATGGTGTCGATATTCCATTAGTGAACAATCAATCTCCTATTCGTCTTTATCATTTAGCTACCCATACCAGTGGTTTTCCTCGTGAACAACCCGGTGGAAAATGGGGTAGACCGGTTTTTATTTGGCCAACCCATGGCGATCGCTGGAACTGGCTAAAAAAAGCCTCTTTAACAACACCGGCGGGACAATCTGCCTCTTATTCTAATCTGGCTTATGATTTATTAGCAGATGCATTAGTGAAAGCCTCTGGTAAAAACTATCCTCAACTATTAAAACAGTATGTGACACAACCTGCGGGAATGCGTGATACCACGTTAACGCCAAGTAGCACACAATGTCAGCGATTATTAATTGGTTATAGACCCAGCCCTTGTTCTGAGACTATCGCCGCCGCCGGAAGTGGGGGTGTTTATTCTACGCCTGCAGATATGCAACGTTGGATGCAAGGCTTTTTAAACTCAAATAATACGATGAGAAAAGCGACGGCCAGTAAAGAGCAGTCTATTTATTTTCCGCGCCAACGACTATCTTCTATTGAAGGGATGGATGTTGCAGGGCGAGCGGATGGCATTGGCTTAGGATGGGTTTATATGGCGCCTGCCAATGGTGTGCCTGCTATTTACCAAAAAACCGGCGGTGGCGGTGGTTTTAATACCTATATGGCAACCATTCCTGAATTAAATATCGGTGTTTTTGTTGTCATCACCCGTAAAGCTAATGGCACCAAGTTTAGTGAAGTGACTCGAGGTACAAATGCCCTTGTGCGTGCTTTAGCACAAAGTTTTTAAACGAAATAATCAACTTATAGACCGATAAAAAAGCGCCTTGATTGTTGAAGGCGCTTTTTCTTTAAGCATTGTTAATCGTTAATACTACTTAGCGATTACGCCTCATTAATAACCATAAACTTAATACTAAAAAGAGCATACCAGGAACTAAGGCGGCCACTACGGCAGGAATGCCATATACCAAACTTAATCGGCCTGAAACTTCATTCACAATATAGAACAGAAAACCAAAGGCTATTCCTGTTACCACACGCAGCCCCATAGGTACAGTACGTAATGGGCCAAAAATAAATGACAGCGCCATTAGCATCATCACCGCAACAGAAATAGGTGCAAAGATTTTTTTCCAGAAGTTCAGCTCATAGTTGGCTGATTCTTGCCCACTCTGTTTGAGGTATTTTACATATTGATATAAGCCACTTATGGATAAGGCATCTGGATCTAATGCCACAACACTCAGTTTTTCAGGTGTTAGGCGAGTCTGCCACTCTAAAGATACCTGTTTTTTACCCGTGATTTTTTGTGGCGAAGTAAGATCAGATTGCTCAACTTGTTTCAGTAACCACACTTTTTTATCTGGATCATAAGTGGCACTGGATGCATAACGCACAGTTTCAAGTTTTCGATTATTATCGAAATTATACAGCGTAATGCCTTGCATCTCATTTTGGCTTTTAATACGGTTAATATAGATAAATTGATTACCATCTTTAGCCCACATTCCACGGTTAGTGGACACTAAAGAGTTACCCATGATCTTTTCTGCACGGTAATTACGTGCATATTGTTCACCTTGCGGTGCCCCCCACTCGCCAATTAATACCGTTAACAGTACTAATGGGATCGCGGTTTTCATCACGGAGCCGGCAATTTGCAAACGAGTAAAACCCGATGCCTGCATCACCACCAGCTCACTACGTGTCGCTAATGCCCCTAGCCCTAATAAAGCCCCTAATAAGGCCGCCATCGGAAAGAAGATTTGCACATCTTTGAGGATATTTAAAACCGCATAAATCCCCGCATCTAAGGTCGTAAAATCACCTTGCCCTACTTTGCGCAGCTGATCGACGAATTTGATAATGCCAGACAGTGATACCAGTAAAAATAGCGTCATCAAAATCGATTGCAAAATCGTACGCCCGATATATTTATCTAATACACCAAACATCAGGCAACTCCTTTCTTAAAGCGAGCACGTAGTTTGCGCATTGGTAAGGTATCCCACGCATTCAATAACAGCGCTAAAGCAAAATAGATCCCATTCACTGTCCACATAGCAATAAGTGGGTCAACTTTTCCTTTTTCACCGCTTGAACGCAAGGAGCTTTGTAATAGGAAAAACACCAAATAAAGCAACATCGCCGGCAACATACTTAATACTCGCCCTTGACGTGGATTGACTTCACTTAACGGCACAACCATTAACGCCATGATCACCACAGAGAAAATTAAGGTTAAACGCCAATGAAATTCAGCGATAGACTCAGGCTCTGTTGAGTGCCACAACTCATTCATGGTTTTTTGTTCGACGCGATTACGGCTAATAGTAGACTCTCGATGGCCTATCACCGCTTGGTAATCGGTAAAATCAGTAATACGAAAATCGCGTAGTACCGCCGTACCTTCATACCGCGTACCCTCGCTAAGTACCACGACTTGGTTACCGTTTGGTAGCTCTTTGGTATACCCTTTATCCGCCACCACAACAGATGGGCGTTGGTTTTGTGTTGGACGCAATTGAGCCAAGAAAACATCTTGGAATTGGTTGCCCTTTACGCTACCGAGATAAAGCACCATATTACGGTCACTGGACATTTTAAATTGCCCTTCCATTAATGCCGCTAAGCTTGGATTGGCTTTTGCATCTTCCAGCACTTGCTCTTGATGTACAGACGACCATGGTATCAACCACACCACATTCCCTGCCGCCAAGACGCTAGTAAGTAATGACAACAATAGTGCTGCTTGCACTAATGCTTTTTTACCTATTCCACAGGCATTCATGACGGTTATCTCACTTTCAACATAAAGTTTGCTGTAAGTCATCAGAAGACCAAGAAAAAGGCTTAATGGTAGAATAAGCTGTGCCATCTCGGGGATCCCCAGCCACAGCAGAGAAACCACAAGGTTTGTAGGAATATTACCTTCTACAGCAGCCCCTAAAATTTCAACCAGCTTTTGGCTAAAGAAGATAAGCATCAAGATAAATAAGATGGCTATCTGACTTTTAAGGGTTTCCCGAGCTAAATATCGAATTATAATCACGCTAGTTATGCCTGTGAAAACTTGTCTTTTTGCAGGAAAATCGCTAACTTCGTTGTATATCTATCATTTGTGCATCTCAGTTAGACATTCTTGCAGCCCAAATGATATCAAAACATGCTATAAACAGGTTCCCAATCAGAACAAGCTTATAAGTTAGCTAAATTAGTTGTGTTCAATTAATGCATTTAGCTTAACATAAAAAGTAAACTTTCTATGGGGTAGATTAATGCGGATCACTATTCTAAACGATACTTTCCGTTTTTGTCTTTAATATTCAGGAGAACGCATGGAGTTTAATGTAAAAAGCGGCAGCCCAGAGAAACAACGCAGCGCTTGTATTATCGTGGGGGTGTTTGAGCCTCGTCGTTTATCTCCGATAGCGGAGCAACTTGATAAAATCAGCGATGGTTACATCAGCGCCTTATTACGCCGTGGTGAACTGGAAGGTAAAGTCGGCCAGTCATTGCTGCTGCACCATGTGCCAAATGTTCTCTCTGAGCGCGTTTTGCTGATTGGTTGTGGTAAAGAGCGTGAATTGGATGAACGTCAGTACAAACAAATTATTCAGAAAACAATTAACACGCTCAATGAAACAGGGTCAATGGAAGCAGTTTGTTTTCTGACTGAGCTACATGTTAAAGGCCGTAATAATTACTGGAAAGTACGTCAAGCGGTTGAGACTGCAAAAGACTGCCTCTATACCTTTGATCAACTGAAAAGTAATAAAACCGAATTACGTCGTCCATTACGTAAAATGGTCTTTAATGTCCCTACTCGACGTGAATTACCAAGCGGTGAACGTGCTATTGCCCACGGCTTAGCTATTGCATCAGGGATCAAAGCCTGTAAAGATTTAGCTAATATGCCACCTAATATCTGTAATGCGGCATACTTAGCCTCTCAAGCTCGCCAACTCGCTGACTCATCCGCGAATGTCTCTACCCGAGTCATTGGTGAAGAGCAGATGAAAGAGCTAAATATGAATGCCTATTTAGCGGTCGGTCAAGGTTCACAAAATGAATCTTTAATGTCGATTATTGAATATAAAGGTAATCAAGATCCTGAATCCCGTCCAATTGTACTGGTTGGTAAAGGACTCACCTTTGATTCTGGTGGTATTTCAATTAAACCTGCTGATGGCATGGATGAAATGAAATACGACATGTGTGGTGCAGCAACCGTATATGGTGTGATGCGCGTCGTTGCTGAGTTACAACTACCTATTAATGTCATCGGTGTATTGGCTGGCTGTGAAAATATGCCGGGTGGTAAAGCCTATCGTCCTGGTGATATTCTTACTACTATGTCAGGCCAGACTGTTGAGGTATTAAATACGGATGCTGAAGGTCGCTTAGTGCTGTGTGATACATTAACCTACGTTGAGCGCTTTGAGCCTGAGTTAGTTATTGATATCGCCACATTAACAGGGGCTTGTATGGTGGCATTAGGTCATCATTATAGTGGATTAATGTCTAACCATAACCCATTAGCCCATGAATTAATGAATGCTTCAGAGCAAGCGGGCGATCGCGCATGGCGTTTACCTTTAGGCGAAGAGTTCTATGAGCAAATTGAATCTAATTTTGCCGATCTTGCCAATACGGGTGGACGTTTAGGGGGAGCCATTACCGCAGGTTGTTTCTTAGCGCGCTTTGCAAGCAAATATAACTGGGCACATTTAGATATCGCAGGTACGGCATGGCGCTCTGGTAAAGCGAAAGGTGCTACGGGTCGCCCAGTATCTTTACTGTCGCAGTTCTTATTAAACCGCGCAGGTTTGAATAGCGACGAGTAATACCGCATAATTATTAAGGTAAATAGAGCAGACTCATAGAAGGGTATTGCAATGCAATACCCTTCTATTATCGGGATATCATGAAAAACGCCACGTTTTATTTAATGGAACATCCATCAATACATCAAGATTTACAAGCCCATGAGTGGCTTGCTTGTCAACTTGCCGCAGAACATTGGCGTTTAGGCAAACGGGTTTTGCTCGTCTGTGATTCACAGCCACAAGCTGAATTGTTGGATGAAGCACTATGGGCAAGAGAGCCACATCAATTTGTGCCTCATAACCTAGCAGGTGAAGGGCCTCGTTATGGTGCGCCTGTTGAATTATGTTGGCCAGGCAAACGGGGCAATGCCCCGCGTGATCTCCTGATTAATTTGCAGTCACAATTTGCAGACTTTGCCACAGCTTTCCATGAAGTGATAGACTTCGTACCTATCGATGAACAATTAAAACAGTTGGCGCGAGAACGATATAAAATTTATCGTAGCGTCGGCTTTACTTTGACAATGGCTACGCCGCCAACCTATTGAATACGTAAAGAATATGGAAAATAAATCCGCACCGAAAGAGCCATCGCTCGATACAACTTATAATCCGACAGAGATTGAACAACCTCTGTATCAACATTGGGAAAAAAATGGCTACTTTAAAGCCAATGGTGATACATCCAAAGAAAGCTTTTGTATTGTGATCCCACCACCTAATGTGACAGGTAGCTTGCACATGGGTCATGCTTTCCAACAAACCATCATGGACACCATGATCCGCTATCAACGTATGCAGGGTAAAAATACCTTGTGGCAAGCGGGTACTGACCATGCAGGTATCGCAACACAGATGGTTGTTGAGCGTAAGATTGCTGCTGAAGAAGGTAAAAACCGCCATGATTATGGCCGTGATGCTTTCATCGATAAAATTTGGGAGTGGAAAGCAGAGTCCGGCGGTAATATCTCCAACCAAATGCGCCGTTTAGGTAACTCCGTAGATTGGGATCGCGAACGCTTTACCATGGATGAAGGTTTATCTAAAGCAGTAAAAGAAGCCTTCGTTCGTTTACACAAAGAAGATCTTATCTATCGTGGCAAACGTCTTGTTAACTGGGATCCTAAATTACACACTGCCATTTCCGATCTCGAAGTTGAAAACCGCGAAGTAAAAGGCTCAATGTGGCATCTGCGTTATCCATTAGCTGATGGCGTTAAAACGGCAGAGGGTAAAGATTATCTGATTGTTGCCACGACTCGTCCTGAAACACTGTTAGGTGATACTGGCGTTGCGGTTAACCCAGAAGATCCACGTTATAAAGATCTGATTGGTAAAGAGGTTATTCTACCTTTAATGAACCGTCGTATTCCTATTTTAGCGGATGAACACGCGGATATGGAAAAAGGCACCGGTTGTGTAAAAATCACCCCTGCCCATGACTTTAATGACTATGAAGTAGGTCGTCGCCATCAACTACCAATGATTAATATCATGGATTTTGATGGCAACATTCGTGTTAGCGCAGAAGTATTAGACACTAACGGTGTTGAATCTGATGTATATAGCACAGAGATCCCGAAAGCCTACCAAGGTATGGAACGTTTTGCAGCACGTAAAGCTATTGTTGCTGAATTTGAACGTTTAGGATTATTAGAAGAGATCAAACCTCACGATTTAACGGTACCTTACGGTGATCGTGGTGGTGTGGTTATTGAACCTTTATTAACTGACCAATGGTATGTCCGTGCAGCACCTTTAGCGAAACCTGCGGTAGAAGCGGTTAAAAATGGCGATATTCAATTTGTACCTAAACAGTACGAAAACATGTACTTCTCTTGGATGAATGATATTCAAGATTGGTGTATTTCTCGTCAACTGTGGTGGGGTCATCGTATCCCGGCTTGGTATGATAACGAAGGTAATGTTTATGTCGGTCGTGACGAAGAAGAAGTGCGTCGTGAAAATAACATTGCTGCCGATGTAGCATTACGCCAAGATGAAGACGTACTCGATACGTGGTTCTCTTCTGCACTGTGGACATTCTCAACCTTAGGCTGGCCAGAAAACACCGAAGCACTGAAAACATTCCATCCAACGAATGTATTAGTGAGCGGTTTCGATATTATCTTCTTCTGGATTGCCCGCATGATCATGATGACCATGCACTTTATTAAAGATGATGAAGGTAAACCACAGGTTCCATTTAAAACCGTTTATATGACAGGCCTTATCCGTG
The DNA here is from genome assembly GCF_963896075.1 of Proteus sp. G4415. Taxonomy (NCBI): domain Bacteria; kingdom Pseudomonadati; phylum Pseudomonadota; class Gammaproteobacteria; order Enterobacterales; family Morganellaceae; genus Proteus; species Proteus sp. G4415. Next base: position 25,315 of record NZ_CAWQOK010000007.1, on the reverse strand, counting down.
ATGAAGAAGGTCAGAAAATGTCAAAATCTAAAGGTAACGTACTTGATCCTTTAGATATGATTGACGGTATCACATTAGATAAACTGTTAGAAAAACGCACTGGTAATATGATGCAGCCACAAATGGCTGAGCGTATTGCTAAACGCACCAAAAAAGAGTTCCCAGAAGGTATTGAAGCACATGGTACTGATGCTCTGCGCTTTACTTTAGCGGCGTTAGCTTCTACAGGGCGTGATATTAACTGGGATATGAAACGTCTGTCAGGTTACCGTAATTTCTGTAACAAATTATGGAATGCCAGTCGTTTTGTACTGATGAATACAGAAGATCAAGACTGTGGCTATCAAGGTGGTGAGATGACATTCTCATTGGCTGATCGCTGGATCTTAGCTGAATTCAATAACACCATAAAAGCCTATCGTGAAGCGTTAGATAATTATCGCTTTGATATTGCTGCCGGTATTTTATACGAATTCACTTGGAACCAATTCTGTGACTGGTATCTTGAGTTATCAAAACCGGCGGTTCATAAAGGTAATGATGCTCAAAAACGTGCTGCTCGTCATACCTTGATTGAAGTATTAGAGGGTCTGTTACGTCTTGCTCATCCAATTATTCCATTTATTACAGAAACTATCTGGCAACGCGTTAAAGAGGTGAAAGGCATTGAAGGCGAAACCATCATGCTTCAAGCTTTCCCTGAATTTGATGCGTCATTAGTCGACGAGCAAGCACTTAACGATCTGGAATGGATCAAAGAGGTTATCGTCGCAGTTCGTAATATCCGTGCAGAAATGAATATTGCGCCAGGTAAACCACTGGATGTTATTTTACGTGGTGCGGATGAAACGGCTAAACGTCGCGTCAGTGATAACATTGGTTTCTTAAAAGCAATGGGTCGCTTAGCGGATATTCGCCCATTAGCGGAAGGTGAAGACGCGCCATTATCGGTAACTAAACTGGTGAGCGGTGCAGAGCTGTTGATCCCAATGGCCGGCTTTATTGATAAAGATGCAGAGCTTGCCCGTTTAGATAAAGAGCTTGAAAAAGTAGAGAAAGATATCACTACATTAGACAGCAAATTATCAAACGAAGGCTTTGTTAATCGCGCACCTGAGGCTGTTGTCGCCAAAGAGCGTGAGCGTTTAGCATCTTGTTTAAATGCTAAAGAGAAGCTGATTGCCCAAAAAGTCTCTATTGCTGCGTTATAAGTTATTGCACCATTAATACTAAAACCCGTATTGATTGCGGGTTTTAGTTTATTTTTAACATCTAATATCGTTACTACTTAAGATAATAGGTTTATCACTAAACCTAAAAATAAAACATTTTTTCACTATATTGTGACTCGTTTTGCAGTGAAATAGCGCTATATAATGCCTTTTCTCTATTATTCTCGCTCTAATGAAATAGATATTTGAAATATATCTCTACCAACAAATACCCTAATCATATAAATAAACAGGCATAACAGTTTACAATCCTATTTAATCAATTAAGATGTTTTCAGTGGCCCTCAGTGCTACTTTCAATGAAGAAGTTCCTTTCCGGTGCTCTCTCAATACATTATCAAAAAATATTCTACTAATAAGTAAAACGATGAGTGCAACTATGACTGCAAACCCTAATGCAACACAAAATATTATTATCAGAGCCATTGAAAAAAGAGATAACGCCGGCATTGCACGCGTTATTCGTGAAGTTTCCGCCGAGCATGGCTTAACAGCGGATAAAGGATTTGCAGTAGCTGATCCGATTTTAGATACCTTATTCGAAGTTTATCATCAACCTCGCAGCGCTTACTGGGTGGTAGAAATGGATGGCGAAATTGTTGGTGGTGGTGGTGTCGCACCTCTTGCAGGTGGCGATGGGGAGACTTGTGAATTACAGAAAATGTATCTCTCTTCTAAGTTACGAGGAAAAGGAATTGCGAAAAAAATTGTTCAGCAATCTCTTGAGTTTGGTAAGCAACAAGGCTTTAGTCGCTGCTACTTAGAAACTACTGATATTTTAAAAGCAGCAATTGGTCTATATGAAAAATTAGGCTTTGAGTTTATTGATAAAGCATTAGGTAATACAGGCCACAGCGACTGTGAAATTCGTATGCTGAAATCACTTTGATATTTCTTATAACCATGTATCTACATGCTGTATAGATCTAAACGCCCGCATATTTAATGCGGGTTTTTTGTTATCTCACAATAGCACTTATCAATATAAAATGAATTTATCTTAATGGTATAAAAGAGCGATATTTTACGGCTATTTTTAATGATTAATCTATATTTAAATTATTAGCAATCTATTTCACATTAAATATTTATCTTAAATTTAATAAAAAAACACAAGTTTAATTTATTTCTCATTTTACTCTAGATAATCATATTTCACATCTTAAATAAAATATTTTTTAGTTTCTGTTCTATTTTAAAATTCCTATTTTTTTATATTGCTATTTATAGATAATTTAATATCTTTATGCACAGAAAGTCATGCTGTGGCTTTTAACATTCTAAAATTAAAAAGGAATTTCTTATGAAAAACTTTGTCAAAATTGCACTTATTGCTTCTTTTGTTACCGTAATGACTGGTTGTACTGGTAGTGTTTACAACAAAGAAAAAGATTGTAACTACGACTATTTATTACACCCAGCAGTATCTATCTCTAAAATTATCGGCGGTTGCGGCGATACTAATAAATAATATATAGTTTTATGAATAAACTACATTCTGAGTTATTTTTATAAAGCAGAATGTGGTTTTTATTTTGGAAAATAATTAATAATAATTTTAAAATCATTTTTACTGTTAGGCTTTTCTACTTATCATCTCTGACTTTTTTACCTTAAAAAGATCATTCATTTTTTTTGAATACCATCAACAAATTCCCCCTATTTTGTTTATAGAGCGAACAATTTATGATCGTACTCATTAAGAAATCGCGATAACTTGTATTACCTCCTTCTGTGTCTGGGTTATTGCGGTTTCTTTCCTTAATCAGGAGAAACATCATGACAATGAGACAGGTAAAACAAATTTATTCAGCACCTAATCCACATTGGGTTGGTAATGGCTTTTCTATGAGCACAGTATTCTCTTATAAAGAGAATGCAGAGCAATATAGCCCATTCTTATTAATGGATTATGCTGAGCCTACATTATTTAAGCCTGTTACTAATGCGCGTGGTGTTGGGACTCATCCCCACCGTGGATTCGAAACGGTCACTATAGCTTATCAAGGCGAAGTATCTCACCATGATTCTACCGGTCATGCCGGTACAATTGCTGAAGGTGATGTGCAGTGGATGACAGCCGCTTCAGGTATTTTACATAAAGAATATCACTCTGAAAAAATGACGAAAGAGGGAGGTATGCTTGAAGTCGTACAACTGTGGGTTAATTTGCCAAGCGCGTATAAAATGGCACAACCCCGTTATCAAGCACTAAAAGCGCAAGATATTCCTCATGTGCAATTACCTAATGCACAGGGCTATGTCCGAGTCATTGCCGGTGACTATGCAAATACATCTGGTATTGCTATGACCTATTCCCCTGTAAACCTGTGGGATGTGCGCTTAAATCATGCGGGTACTTCACACTATGCTATCCCTGAGGGACATAATGCGATGCTATTTGTCGTTAAAGGTGCGATACATCTCAATAACAGTGATATTGTACGTCAACATGAAATCGCAATATTAGATACCCACGGTGATACCCTAACATTAGGATCCATGGGAGATGCTATCGTATTAATATTAACGGGTGAGCCCATTAATGAGCCAGTAGTAGGACAAGGGCCTTTTGTCATGAATACACAACAAGAGTTATTACAAGCTTTTGATGACTATGACAATGGTAAGTTTGGTATGATGGATTAGCCATTTAAAAAATACCCGTCACAAAAAGAATTTGTGGCGGGTGTTCTTTTTTGCACCTAAAGACTGGTACATTGGGACAACATATAGCGCCAATTAGTGCAGGCGTGATGACTTATCAGACTCGCTTTCGTCATCTTCATTTTCGCCATCTTCGTCATCATACTCAGCGTCGGGATCTTCAAAATAAGTTCCCCAGCCGTCGTAATAGACACCCATTTTTTCCGCTAAATTCATTAACTGTTCTACTTGCGCATCAATCAGTTCAGCATTTAGACCACTTTCACTAACCGCATCAAAGCAGACTAAGATCTCACCTGATTCAATTTCAATTTCTTCAGGCTCGGTGACTTCATAACCTAATTTAAAAACTTCAACAGCCGCTTTTTCTAACGTTTCAAAATTTTCACATGAAATGTGGTGTTCAATTGCGTACAGTGCATCGGGATCACTGCCATCTTCGAGTAATTCTTCAATAATAAGACGTGTTTCTTCACGTTGTTCTGCTAGCTCTTTGCTGTCCGCCATAATTCCGCTCCGCAATAGTCTGAAAGATATCTTGGTTATTCTCCCACAGGGGGAATAAACACTCCATAGTTAAATAAGGCTCATATCGCAGAGTTTTTCATTCAAAAGTGACGTTTAAGGGTTGATGATGAATATTTATTGTATTAAATTGAATATAAATTCAATTATAGGATACTTATCTATGAACCCTTTCTACCAAAGATCATTTTTACGTTTGCTCGACTTCTCATCAGCAGAAATACAACAATTACTGGCTTTATCACTAGAACTCAAACAAGCAAAAAAATCAGGCCATGAACAGCAGTATCTCACAGGAAAAAATATTGCGCTGATTTTTGAAAAAGATTCCACCCGTACCCGTTGTGCCTTTGAAGTGGCCGCCTTTGATCAAGGTGCGAATGTAACCTATCTCGGCGGAGGAAGCCAAATCGGTCATAAAGAATCGATAAAAGATACCGCTCGCGTGTTAGGACGTATGTATGATGGTATTCAATATCGTGGTTATGGCCAAAAAACAGTAGAAATGCTGGCAAAATATGCTGATGTACCGGTTTGGAATGGATTAACCGATGAGTTTCACCCCACACAATTATTAGCGGATTTGCTCACTATTACTGAACATCAAACAAAACCATTATCAGAAACCATTTTTGCTTATCTTGGTGATGCTCGTAACAATATGGGCAATACCCTACTCGAAGCGGCTGCCTTAACAGGAATGGATTTACGCCTAGTCGCACCAAAAGCGTGTTGGCCACAAGCAGAATTAATCGCTGAATGCCAAAATATCGCTCAGCAAAATGGGGGGAAAATTACCTTAACTGAAAATGTCGCAGAAGGCGTTAAAAACGCCGATTTTCTCTACACGGATGTGTGGGTATCTATGGGAGAGCCAAAAGATGTTTGGAAAGAGCGTATTACGTTACTCAAACCTTATCAGGTTAATATGGATGTAATCAAACTAACGGGTAATCCAGACGTTAAATTTCTGCATTGTTTACCGGCTTTTCATGATGAAGAGACAACAATGGGGCAAGCATTAGCGGAAGAATTTGGCTTATATGGTGGTTTTGAAGTCACTAACGAGGTTTTTGAATCAAAACACAGTATTGTGTTTGATGAAGCAGAAAATCGTCTACACACGATTAAAGCGGTTATGGTGGCGACCTTAGCAAATCCTTTTTAAAAATACATATTCATGCAAAAGCACCGTTTTTTAATGATTAAACAAAGGGTGCTTTTTTGCCTTTTCTTTAAGCTAATTGATTTTTAAATTAAAAAAATTTTTTTGCAAAAAATTAAAAGCAAACGCTTGCGTGTAAGATTAAGATGCGTATAATGCGCCACAATTTGTCAGGAGGAAAGATGAAACAGCGCCAATGCCAATTTGTTGTCACATTACGTACCCTAACCGGTCGTAAGCGCTCTCTTTTTTCCAAAAAGCTATTTTTTAAAACCCCTCTCATTGAGGGGTTTTTTTTGGTCTGTAGAAAAACACATATCGCACCATTTATCGTATCATCAAAGGAGAACTCTAATGACTAATCCGCTCTATCATAAGCATATTATCTCCATCAATGATCTGAACCGAGACGATCTGGAGTCTGTTCTCCATGTTGCTGACAAATTAAAACAGCACCCCAATAGCCAATTATTAAAAGACAAAGTGATTGCCAGTTGTTTTTTTGAAGCCTCCACCCGCACTCGCTTATCTTTTGAAACAGCAATCCATCGTTTAGGGGCGTCTGTGGTTGGCTTTGCAGATGGTAGTAACACCTCTTTAGGTAAAAAAGGGGAAACCTTAGCTGATACTATTTCCGTACTACGTACTTATGCTGATGCCATTGTTATTCGTCATCCTCAAGAAGGTGCGGCACGTTTGGCCTCTGAATTTGCTGGGGATATCCCCGTTATTAATGCTGGGGACGGTGCCAACCAACACCCAAGCCAAACGTTACTAGACTTGTTTACCATTAAAGAAACACAAGGCCGATTAGATAACCTCAATATCGCGATGGTAGGTGATTTAAAATATGGCCGCACAGTACATTCACTAGCCCAAGCATTAGCAAAATTTACAGGAAATCACCTCTATTTTATTGCTCCCAAAGTGCTGGCCATGCCAGAGCATATCTTGCATTTACTCGAAGAGCATGGTGTTGAATATAGTCAGCATGAAACTGTAGATGAAGTGATGTCAGAGCTGGATATCCTGTATATGACTCGGGTACAAAAAGAGCGCCTTGATCCTTCTGAATATGCCAATGTCAAAGCCCAATTTATCTTAACCAGTGCTGATCTGGTGAATGTAAAAGATAATCTTAAGATCTTACACCCCCTGCCACGTATCGATGAAATTACCACCGATGTTGATAACACCCCTTATGCTTACTATTTCCAACAAGCAGGTAATGGTATTTACGCGCGTCAGGCACTACTTGCCTTAGTTCTAAATAAAAACTTAGTTCTTTAATAAGGAGCACACCATGACTCATGATCACAAACTAAAAGTTGAAGCTATCAAACGTGGGACTGTTATTGATCATATTCCGGCGCAGGTGGGCTTTAAGATCCTATCTCTATTTCGTTTAACCGAAACAGACGAAAGAATAACGGTAGGTTTTAATCTTCCTTCTGAAAACCTAGGTAAAAAAGATTTAATCAAAATTGAAAATGTCTTTTTAACCGCAGAGCAAGCAAATCGCTTAGCAATGTATGCCCCTCAAGCGACGGTTAATATTATTGATGACTACCAAGTCGTCAATAAAATGGCGCTAAGTTTACCTGAATTACTCGAAGATGTTGTACCCTGCCCTAATAGCAACTGTATTAGCCATAATGAGCCGGTACAAAGTAGCTTTCGCGTAAAAAAATTCGCGTCTGACGTGGTATTAACCTGCAAATATTGCGAAAAAGAATTTGAGCGCCACGCCGTTATTCGTTGATTTCTTATTGGCTATCTGCCCTGCTTGATAGGGCAGATAGTAAACACCTACCCTAAAAATAGAATAATCCCCTCTCAATCGCGTTGATCCCTTTTTATGAAAAAATAGAAATAGCTAATAAGCACTATCTTAGAAAAAAAATTGCTATAAATGGGGGATTTAGATGGGCTAAATATCGTATAAAAAGGCGAGAAAGCGTTAGGATTATTTTCTTTTTATACCTATAGACTTTATGATAAAGCCTGATATCTATCATATTGCTCGTCTTCTGCGCTGGCTATAATAGCGCTGAGCTAATCAAGCGTTAGCATGAATCTTATAAAAACAGGAGTTCTACATGTCTTACGAAATTAATACCGAAAAAGCCCCTGCAGCAATCGGCCCTTATGTACAAGGTGTTGATTTAGGTAATTTAGTGATCACATCAGGCCAATTACCTGTTGATCCTGCTACGGGTGAGTTTGTGTCTGACAATGCGGCAGAGCAAGCACGTCAATCTTTAGAAAACGTCAAAGCAATTATTGAAAAAGCAGGTCTAACCGTTGCTAATATCATTAAAACGACTGTTTTCGTAAAAGATTTAAATGATTTCGGTACTATTAATGCAGCTTATGAAGCTTTCTTTAAAGAGCATAATGCAGCATTCCCAGCACGCTCTTGTGTTGAAGTTGCTCGTTTACCGAAAGATGCCAAAGTAGAAATCGAAGTTATCGCGATCCGCTAATTTATTTTTCTACCTGTCATATTAAAGAAGCAAAGTACTCTTTATGAGCACTTTGCTTTTTTTATATTCTCAATAAATGAGCAATCATTTATTACTGCCATTTTTATCTCAGATTTACAATTCAGCCAAGCCCTCTCCAAGCCTGATGTAGCAAAAATACCTTGATTTAGATCAGTTTTACTCAAGATTATTTCGCTTCCAATTACTATATATTGTGCTTTAATAAATACACAGATACAACATATAGTAATTATACACACCTTATCCACAATTAGTCTCAATGCTACGCCATCACCTGTTTTTATGGGATTAGAGCCTGTGGATAAATAGTTAAGGAGCCAGATTGTGAAAACCATAGTGATAAAACGAGACGGATGTAAAGTCTCTTTTGACCAAACCCGCATCAGCGATGCTATCAAAAGAGCAGCCGAAGCTTGTCAGATCACTGATGATGATTATTGTGAGTTTGTCGCTCAATCTGTTTCACAATCTCTCGCAGGACGTTCGAATGTCGATATCCGTGAGATCCAAGACGCCGTTGAAAATCAGCTGATGGCTGGCGAGCACAAAGATATTGCCAGAGCTTATATTGAATACCGTCATGACCGAGATGTTGCTCGTGAGCAACGAGGACGATTAACTCAGGAAATCCGCGGTCTTATCGAACAGAGTGATGTCTCTATCTTGCACGAGAATGCGAATAAAGACAGTAAAGTTATCCCAACCCAACGCGATTTACTTGCGGGAATTGTGGCTAAACATTACGCAAAATTACATATCCTGCCAAGAGATGTGGTACTCGCTCATGAGCGCGGTGAAATTCATTATCATGATCTCGATTACTCACCCTTTTTCCCTATGTTTAACTGCATGCTGATTGATCTCAATGGTATGTTAACCAACGGTTTCAAGATGGGTAATGCAGAAATAGAACAGCCAAAATCCATTTCAACAGCCACTGCGGTGACTGCACAGATCATTGCTCAAGTCGCTAGTCATATTTATGGTGGCACGACAATCAACCGTATTGATGAAGTCCTTGCACCTTTTGTCAAAGCCAGTTACGACAAACACTATAAAGTGGCGCAAGAATGGCAAATAGCGGATAAAGAAGCTTACGCCAACGCACGTACAGAAAAAGAGTGTTATGACGCTTTTCAATCTTTAGAATATGAAGTTAACACTCTACATACGGCTAATGGTCAAACACCTTTTGTGACCTTTGGCTTTGGCCTAGGCACATCAAAAGAAGCACGTTTAATTCAACGCTCAATCCTTGAAAATCGCATGGCGGGTTTAGGTAAAAACCGCAAAACAGCGGTTTTCCCCAAACTAGTTTTTGCTATTAAAGATGGCTTAAACCATAAATTTGGTGATCCTAACTACGACATCAAACAACTTGCTTTAGAATGTGCAAGCAAGCGGATGTACCCTGATATTTTAAATTACGATCAAGTGGTAAAAGTAACCGGCTCGTTTAAAACCCCAATGGGTTGTCGTAGCTTCTTAGGCGTCTATGAAGAAAATGGCGAGATGCTCCACGAAGGGCGCAATAACCTAGGGGTGATCAGTTTAAACTTACCACGCATTGCCATTGAGGCCAAAGGAGATGAAGCCGCATTCTGGTCGCTGCTTGATAAACGTCTTGAATTGGCTAAAAAAGCCTTAATGACCCGAATTGCTCGTTTAGAAAACGTCAAAGCACGTGTTGCCCCTATTCTTTATATGGAAGGTGCTTGTGGCGTACGTTTAAAAGCGGATGACAGTGTTGCTGAAATTTTTAAACATGGCCGGGCCTCCATTTCATTAGGTTATATCGGTGTTCATGAAACGATTAATGCCTTATTTGGTACGCAAAAACACGTCTTTGATGATGAAACATTGAGAGCTAAAGCAATAGCAATTATTCAGCGTTTACGTGAAGCGACAGATCAATGGAAAGCAGAAACAGGCTATGGTTTTAGTCTTTACAGTACACCTAGTGAAAACTTATGTGACCGTTTTTGCCGTTTAGATGCAGCGGAATTCGGTATTATACCGGGGGTGACTGATAAAGGTTATTACACCAACAGTTTCCACTTAGATGTAGAGAAAAAAGTCAATCCATATGATAAGTTGGATTTTGAAGCCCCTTACCCGCCATTAGCCAATGGTGGTTTCATATGCTATGGCGAATATCCAAACTTACAACATAACCTAAAAGCATTAGAAGACGTTTGGGATTATAGCTACACCCGTGTCCCTTACTACGGCACAAACACCCCTATTGATGAATGTTATGACTGTGGTTATACCGGCGAATTTTCTTGTACCAGTAAAGGTTTTACCTGCCCTCGATGCGGTAATCACAACCCTGCAAGAGTCTCGGTGATACGCCGTGTATGTGGCTATTTAGGCAGTCCTGATTCGCGTCCATTTAATGCCGGTAAACAAGAAGAAGTTAAACGTCGAGTTAAACATCTGGCTAATGGTCAGTTAGGTTAATACTGTGAATTACCATCAATATTACCCTGTTGATGTTGTCAATGGCCCAGGAACACGTTGCACCCTGTTTGTTGCAGGGTGCGTACACCAATGTCGTGGTTGCTATAATAAATCAACTTGGTCACTAACATCTGGCAAGCCGTTTACCCAAGAAGTGGAAGATCAGATCATTGCTGATTTACAAGACACTCGTATTAAACGACAAGGACTATCACTTTCCGGTGGTGATCCCCTGCACCCCCAAAATCTTTCTGCTATATTAAAATTGGTAAAACGTGTTAAAACGCAATGCCCTGAGAAAGATATTTGGGTTTGGACAGGCTATTTATTGGCTGACTTAACCCCAGAGCAACAAGAAGTCGTTAGCTATATTAACGTACTGATTGACGGCAAATTCGTACAAGAACTTTATGATCCCGCATTACTGTGGCGCGGTAGTAGTAATCAGGTGATCCATAAATTGAAGTAATACACATTGAATTAACTGGAGGATATATGCCTTTAAGTGATAATAAATATGTAAGCTTTTCTGAAGATCATGAACTGAACTACCATTTAAAAAAATGGGGTAAAAAGCAATCGAAAGCCAATCGAGATCAACTCGTGAAGCTAGGCAGTGAATTGAAAAAGAAACTTGGTGTTAAACATCTCCAACATACTGAAATAGATGCAGAGATAGAAAAAAATCTTTCATTATTTGAGTAATATCCCATGATCCCCAGTGACAAATCACTTCACTACTGGGGATCACTTCACTATTATAAAGCGCTCCTATTTAGTCACCCCCGTTATCAAATGCGAATCATTTTCAAAAACAATAGTCAAAGTGATTAGTTTTGTTTTATGATTAGTATTCTTAATTCTTCTTTTTATGACAATATTTAATATGAAATTTGTTTTTTTACCTTTAATTTCAATCGTTTTAATAACTGGGTGTAGTAGTAAATGGGAGCCAAAAGGGGTACCCGATTACACATTACAAGAAGCAAAGTTAATTTGTGATTTGGATGCGAATACACGTTACCCTATTCGTAAAGAGGTACTACAACACACCGTTTATCGTGATGTAGAAAAAACTTGCCGTAAAGACGACAAAGAGCGTTGTGGGGATAAAAAGACCTATACAGAACGTGTTCCGATGACAGAAAGCTATGTAGCAGATATTAATCAAGAAGATAGAAAAACATTCTATACCTCATGTATGTCTTTAAAAGGTTGGGAGCAAAAAAATTACTACTTTTGGCAATAAGCAGTAACTTAGTGACGTTGCCAAAAGAGCTTAGTACCAAAGCCTAGCTGATTATTCACCATTTTAATTTCTTGCAATTGTAATTGCCATAAAGGCACATGGATGGCGGCTAGCGCCACAGGGAAACGTAAGCAATACTGTTTTCTTGCTCTGATGTCGTCATTAGCGGTTAATAAAGACACTGTACCGGTGAATTGAACGCCTTGCAGATTGGCGACAGAAACCTCTTGAGTACTAATACTGCCCGCAACAAATAAATTTTCCTGCATCATTTGTGCGTGTCGTGTATGTTTTTCTGAGAGAAAAACAAGTCGCATGTTGCTTTCATCGAACCAATAGAAACAATTCGCGCACCAAATATCCCCTAATGCACGAGTTGTACATAAGGTAAACACATGGTGACTGGCTATATATTGTTTAATTATTTTGATCGAGTCTGGCGTAGACATAATTTACCTGCATAGAAACTAAAAGAGACGCTGTTTAGGTGATAATTATATCACCAAAACAAGCGTCTTACCGCGTGTCTCTTTGTGCAGGTAACTTATCGAGAATAATTATAAATTAACGATAAATTTCCGCATTTACAGTCAGATAATCGTCACCTGTAGCACCGATAACTTTATAACCAGTTGCGCCTTCATCTTTTGCGATTTGTGCAATTTTAGTTGTTAAGCCATCTAAAGTATCGTTACCTGTAATTGTGATATACTCACCAGTAGAGGTATGGCTAGTTGCTACGCTGTCAGCAGCGATTGAACCGAATGAAATAGCACTTAAAGCTAATGTTGCAGCGATTAATGTAGATTTTTTCATGATGAACTCCAATTAAATTCTAAATTTGTTATCTATCGCGGAGTGTGTCTCTGTGATGTGGATCATATTATGCATTTTAATTTAACTTTAAAATTAGCAATTATTGCTGTTCTTTTTCAAAATAATTGAATGTATTTTTTTAGAAAAACGTTTTTTACGTCATAAATTTTTCACAACGTGTTGATATAATTACAAGATTTGAAACTTAGTTGTTTGTTAATAACTACCGTTAGAAATTAAGAAATTTTGTTTATTAAAATCATAAGTAGCACAAAAAGGAAAAAAGATGGCTGATACTCAATGGTCAATCTATATTGTCAGAAATCGTCTTGGCTCTCTTTATACCGGAATAACAACGGATGTTGAGCGACGATTTAATCAGCATCAAAATGGAACTGGCGCGAAAGCACTAAGAGGGAAAGGCCCATTATCATTGGAGTTTTATTGCCAAGTTGGCGATAGGCAACAAGCGTCTCAACTTGAATATCGTTTAAAACAGTTAAAAAAAATACAAAAAGAAAAGCTGATCATTGATCAGCCTTCAGACGTTGCACAGTATTTAGCATAATGAAAAGATGCGATTATCAAACCTCATCAAATAACGGCGAAAAGTTCACTAAGCCGTGAATATCATCAACATTGCCATTATCTAAAGCATAAAATTGAAATGCTTCTTCTGTATTCGGCCATTTGCAATGCAAGCCTTGTGATTTTGCCGGTATAAAACCTGATTTTTGATAATAAGTTGGCTCACCTAATACCACAACAGCGCCATAACCAAACTCATTAAGGCTATCAAGCCCTTCATTAATCAATTGACGACCGATGCCCTGACCACGGTATTGTGGCGCCACAGCTAATGGCGCAAGTCCTACCCATTGGCAATCTTTTCCCTCAATATCTACAGGTGTAAAACCGATATAACCAACAATCCGGCCTTCGTCATTGATTGCCACCATACCTAAGGTTAATAATCCCTCTTCACGTAAGTGACCAACTAAATCGGCTTCTGCGCCTGTTGGAAATGATTGGCGTAAAAGATCATCAATAGCAGGAATATCAACAGGAATTTCAACACGTATTAGCATGAAGTTGAGCTCAGTTCATGGCTGTGTGCGGTGTCTTCAACTTCATCTTGAAGGCCACTTTTCACAAAATCAGCCAATTGTAGTAAACCAAAACGCAATACAGATGGCATAGAGTCTAACTCAATTGCATCCATTAGGTTCTTAACATATAACCCAAGTTCTGTATCGCCCTCAATTTGTAAGCGTCGTTGGAAAAACAAGGTGTCCGGATCTTCTTTACGCGCGGCAATTAAAATAAGATCGTTAGCATTACCACTAAAACTTACATCTTCTTTTTCAGAACGGCTTACGATTAATTTATCATCACAAACACTGATAAACCACTGCAAATGTAAATCTTTAATTTCTACCTTTAGCCATTTATCTTCTAAGAAGTGTAAATCCCCCTCAGCTAATGCTTCGCGGAATTGCCAACTTAAAAACTGTTCTAAAATATCACGTTGCAAAGCAAATGGCGTGATTTGCAAAGGGTAACGCAAGAAACGAGGGCCATCTTTAACTAGGCGGGTGCGAATTTTATTAAACACTTTCGGACTCCTTAACATTTAATTGCGGCTATTGTGCCAGATATAGATAGCGATTCTGCGATCCTACATCAATATTCCGTTAATCGGTTGTTCATATTTTGAGTTATTTAATTTTACTTAAGTAAAACTCAATATTCTCTGCCCTAAATCAAAACCTTTTTTTATCCTGCTTATTACAATTTCTGATCATTTTTAATCTCTAAAGGGAAGTGAAGATGGAATTGTTGTGCCCAGCAGGTAACTTACCCGCATTAAAAGCCGCTGTTGATAATGGTGCAGATGCCGTTTATATCGGCTTAAAAGATGACACCAATGCTCGCCATTTTGCTGGCTTAAACTTCACAGAAAAGAAATTGCAAGAAGCCGTCAATTACGTACATCGCCACCAGCGAAAACTGCATATTGCCATTAATACTTTTGCTCATCCTGATGGATTTGAACGCTGGCAAAAAGCCATTGATATGGCGGCTCATTTAGGTGCCGATGCATTAATTTTGGCCGATATTGCTATGCTAGAGTACGCAGCTGAACGCTATCCACAGATAGAGCGTCATGTATCGGTACAGGCGTCGGCCACTAATACTCAGGCAATCGCATTTTATCAACGCAATTTTGATGTTGCACGTATTGTACTACCACGCGTTCTTTCTATTCATCAAGTCAAACAATTGGCTCAAAGTAGTCCTGTTCCTTTAGAAGTCTTTGCCTTTGGTAGTTTGTGCATCATGGCTGAAGGACGCTGTTATCTTTCCTCTTATCTAACTGGTGAATCGCCTAATACTGTCGGAGCCTGTTCCCCAGCTCGTTTTGTCCGTTGGCAGCAAACACCACAAGGTATGGAATCTCGCCTCAATGATGTCTTAATAGACCGTTATGCTCCTGATGAAAATGCAGGGTATCCTACTTTATGTAAAGGACGTTATTTTGTTGATAAACACTGCTATCACGCCTTAGAAGAGCCAACCAGCTTAAATACGCTAGCGCTACTACCTGAACTTATGGCTATGAATATTGCCTCTGTCAAAATTGAAGGTCGCCAACGTAGCCCAGCGTATGTTACTGAAGTTGCAAGAGTATGGCGTGCAGCTATTGACCAATGTAAAAAAGATCCTCAAGGTTTTAAAACCCAACCGCGTTGGATGAGTGCATTAGGAAAAATATCTGAAGGAACACAAACAACATTAGGTGCTTACCACCGGAAATGGCAATAATAAGGGATAATAATATGAAATACGCATTAGGCTCTGTACTTTATTATTGGCAAAAAGAAACACTTGAGACATTTTATCAGCAAGCAAAACAGAGCGATGCTGATATTATCTACTTAGGCGAAACAGTCTGTAGTAAGCGCCGTGAGACTAAACCACAAGATTGGATTAATCTGGCCAAAGAAGTGGCTAAAAGTGGTAAACAAGTGATCCTTTCTACCTTAGCACTACTACAAGCGCCTTCTGAACTAAAAGAGATAGCAAAGCTGGTGGATAACGGTGAATTTTTAGTTGAGGCTCATGATTTTGGTGTGATCAATATGCTTTATGAGCGTCATTTACCTTTTGTAGCAGGCCATGGATTAAACTGCTATAACGCTTATGCACTACGTTTATTACAGAAACAAGGCATGATACGTTGGTGTATGCCAGTTGAACTATCTCGTGAGTGGTTAAATAATCTTTTAATTCAATGTGAAGAATTAGCGATTAGAGATAAATTTGAAGTAGAAGTATTCGCTTATGGTCATCTTCCTTTGGCTTATTCAGCGCGTTGTTTTACTGCTCGCTCGGAAAATCGTGCTAAAGATGATTGTGAAACCTGCTGTCAAAAATACCCACAAGGCCGTCAGGTATTATCACAAGAAAACCAACAAGTGTTTGTTTTAAATGGTATTCAAACGCAAAGTGGCTACTGTTACAATTTAGGTAATGATTTAACTTCAATGGCAGGTTTAGTCGATATCGTCCGTCTTTCACCGCAGTCTGATGAAGTTTTTACTACCTTAAAACAATTTCGCCAAAATGAACAAGGCGCACACCCTATTAACACCATCCATCATCATGATTGTAATGGTTATTGGCGTAAGCTGGCTGGTTTAGAATTAGTTGAATAAAGAATATTTTTGTTCATTCTTGGTAACGTAAATCGCATAAATTAAAGTGGGAAAACACCGTCGTTATCCCACTATTGATTTGTTACCCACATTGGGACTATCTATTTGACTTATTATAATGTCTCATCCAATGCTTAAATTGATGAGTAATTTTCCTTAACTCACCATTGCGCAACATACCCACTAACACCCCCAAAATGGTATATATCACGCCTAAAACCAGCATCATCACGATATCCCCTAGGATGCTTTGGAATGATAATCCCATCTGGTTAATTCCGGCCATAGCATTTACAGCCCATGTAGAAGGTAATGCAGAGGATATTGCCAATACCCAATCTGGCATAGCTTGTAATGGCCAAATAGTTCCCGAAATATAGAATACCGGTGTCGTCACAAATGCCAATGTTAAGTAAATCATCTCAACACTGCGCAAGCATTCGGTGATCAACTTACCTAATCCTAATACCGCTAATAAGAATGGGAAGGTCAACATCCAAATTTGATAGAGGGGGGCTTCTTGACGATAGCCTAATACCCACGGCCATAGTGCAAAGAACACCGAAGATAAAAAGAGCCAAATCGGTATAAGTGCAGATAGCGCGCCTAAATATACCGCTAACGGAGGCTTCCCTTTTGGCGTTCCTCTGACGGCGATACTCACTCGTACACAAGCAATTAATAATGAGTGTTGCAATAACATCACTAACAAGCCTGGGAAAATAATGGCGGCAAAACTGACCCCAGGGTTATACATGGCGATAGTTTCACTTTGGATCGGTTTTAATAATATTTTTGACTGTGTCGCACTAAAACCCGCATTTTGTAAGATACGGCCGTTATAGTTATCTAATAATTGCTGATACGCCTGCATTAATTCTTGCTGAATTTGTCCACTAGCAAGGCGGTTGGTCGCATCCCCATACACAGGAACGGTAACATTTTTGCCATTAAGCAGTTTTTTTTCAAAATCTGTTGGAATGATAATAATGGCAAACAGTTCACGCATGATCATGTCATGACGAGCTTCATCTAAATTATCATATCCCTTTAAGCTTAATTTAGGTGTGGCATCTAATGAGCGGATAAGGGCATAACTGGCGGGACTATGATCTTGATTGATCACCGCCACAGGCAGATCCCACAATACAGGTTTAGCGTAGACTAAACTCATAATGCAAAGAGAAACCAATAATAACATCCACATCGGTTTTTCTAACATGCCTAATAAAACACGCTTAAATGTTTGGAAATACATCTGCATCATACGACACCTACCTGTAATTCCAATCTTTTAAAGATGCGTTTGCGAACTAAAAGCGCAATCGCAAAAGGATAAATCAACAAAAGCGTGCACACATAAAGAATACCTTGTAACGAAACTTCTCTTAAGAAGATATCAAACATAGCATTTAAGGCGTGCGTTAATGGCTCTAGATTAGAAATGATTCGAGCAGGTAATATCATCGACAGTTCAGGCACCGCCATCCCTGAAAAAGCTAAGGCGATACTCACTAGCATACCTATCATACTGTATGCGGTTATCGCACTATTGGTAAATGTAAACAACAGCAACCCAATACTTTGTGCCGCGATGATATAAAAGAACCCCACCAATATCATATAAAGCGGATTACCATTGACTTTTGCCCCTGAAAAATGCACCAACGCCGCTAATTCAACCATTAATAATGTTAAGAAAAACAGCGTATAAGGTGCTAATTTACCTATTAGGGCAAAAGTGAAAGGTTTTAGGTTTAATAGCATATTACCCCGTGATAAGGAGTAAATCGTGCAGGTGACAACAAAGAGTTGCAGCATATGAATGGTTGCAGCAAATTGTTGATAGTAGATATAACTACCACTGGCATTAAACAGGCTGTCATAAGAGAGTGTTACTTTGGCTAAAGGCGGCACTGGCTTATTCATCTCTTGCGCTAAAACAGTGCGATATTGAGCATTAAGCTCGGCAATTAACCCGCTAAAATCCTGTATAGCATAGCTACCCGCAGCATAATACAACCCATTGTAATACATTCGGGTTGTCGGCTGTTTACCTGCTAATACATCTTTTTCAAAATGGCGGGGGATCATTAAAATAGCGTAATCTTTTGCACTTCCTAACTGCTCTAAGGCGGTTCGCGGATTTGTATCTAGCGCACTTAATTTTGCATGAGAGCCTGCATTTAAATCTCGGATCAACGTTTTTGATAGTGGACTATTATCATTATTGATAACGGAAACTGGCAAGTTCAGCAAAGTACCTTCTGAAAAGTTAGCACTAATTAATGTGAATAACATTAATGGAAACAGCCAGCTTAGCCAGTGGAACACTGGACTTCGCACTGCCATATGGGTTTCTCGTGAGAATGCGCTATTAAAACCACGCCAAGCTGCCTTTACTCTCATTATTCGCCCTTACTTATCCCAACGCCATAATGCGCTCATACCAGGACGTAGTCCTTCAATTTGTGACGTTGGATACAGTCGAACTTCAAAGGTTTTTAAGTCGAAATCTCCTGTTGCACGCGTCGCTCTTTTCGTTGCGTAATCTCCCATAGGAGCAATATAGCGAACTTCTGCTTCCACTTCTTTATTGCCTAACGCAGGAACAGTGATGGTGATGCGATCGCCTTTGCGGATATCGGCTAAAATATCTTCACGCAAGTTATATACAAAATAGGCTTCAGGGAGACGAATTAACGTAGCTAATGGGCTATTGGCATTAAAAAGCTCACCCACTTCCGCAGGAATAGGCCCCACTTCGCCGTCAACCGGAGCTTTTACCTGTAAATCTTGTTGCTGAACTTTCAGCTCAATTAATTGCTGCTCTGCTTGTTGTAGTGCGGCTCGGTATTTCTCACGTAATTCAATACGATCACCGTTTTTCGCTTCATCTAACTCAGCTTGAGCGGCTTTTGCTTGCTGCACGGCAACATCTCGACGACTACGAGCACTATCAAGCTCATTGGCAGAGACATAACCTTTATTGGCGACCGCACTAAGACGTTGGTAATCTTTCGTTGCATTGGTGGCTTGTGCTTGCGCCTGAGATAAGATCGCTTGTAAATTGCGAATGCTTTCTTCTCTTGTACCGTGAATAGAGAGATCTAATTGAGCTTGAGCTTGGGCTTTTGCCGCTTCCAGTGCAGCCACTTGAGCATTGAGTTCCGGGCTATCTAAGGTGATCATCAATTGCCCCGCTTTAACATCATCACCCCGCTCAATATGACGCTCTATAACACGTCCTTTGGCTTTAGAGGCCACAATAACTTCAGGTGCATCCACTTCACCTTGCAGTAATAAATATTGATTATGCGCGCGGAAAAGAACGGCTAATGCAATAAGTATTAGCATTAATAAAATAAGATAGATGGCTCTTTTTTTCATATAACGATTAGACCTTAATAGTGAAGTAGAACACTCACTGATAGCGTTATCTTACACAATAACTGGCTATTTCTTTAAGAATTTTGTGCGCTAGATCACTGACTCAGAGGAAGATTTTCTTTGATAGTGCGATTAAGTTATTCTTATACCAAATTTTATTACTCCATGAATAGCCTCATTTTATCTACGTTTTTTTAATTTATTAAATAAACACAGAAAGTGGTACACACAACTTATGTACGAATTTGATTTAATTTTGCTGTTATTACAGCAAATGTGCGTTTATCTCATTATTGCGTGGTTTCTCAGCAAAACGCCGCTATTTACGCCTCTTTTACAAGTGACTATCAAACTTCCACATAAATTAATGTGCTATGTGATTTTCTCCATTTTCTGCATTATGGGCACCTATTTTGGATTGCATATTAATGACTCTATTGCTAATACCCGTGCTATTGGCTCCGTATTAGGCGGATTATTAGGTGGCCCGTATGTAGGCTTTCTCGTTGGCTTCACGGGTGGCTTACACCGCTATTCCCTCGGCGGAATGACAGCGTTAAGTTGTATGGTATCCACTATCGCAGAAGGATTAATTGGTGGATTAGTTCATCGTTATTATGTAAAACATGGACAAATGCACCGCATATTTAATCCTTGGACAGCGGCTACCGTCACCTTTTTTGCCGAAATAATACAGATGAGTATTATTTTATTACTCGCTCGTCCTTTTGATGAAGCACTTTCTTTAGTAAAAAATATTGCCGCTCCTATGATTGTAGCAAATACAATAGGTGCTGCGATGTTTATTAGGATATTACAAGATAGACGTGCCATTTTTGAAAAATATACCAGTGCTTTCTCCGCTCAAGCATTAAAAATTGCGGTTTGCACTGAAGGTATTTTACGTAAAGGCTTTAACCAAGATAATAGTACTCGTGTTGCAAAAGTTATCTACCAAGAATTAAAAGTCAGTGCTGTCGCCATTACGGATAGAGATAAACTACTCGCTTTTATTGGTATTGGCGCTGATCATCATTTGCCGGGTACACCGATTTCCTCAGAACAATCTAAACAAGCCATTAATAATAACGAAGTCGTGTATGCGGACGGCAATGAGACACCTTATCGATGTACCCTTTCTCCACATTGTAAATTAGGCTCGACACTGGTTATTCCTTTACGAGGAGAAAATAATCGCGTTATTGGCACCATAAAGCTCTATGAAGCAAAGAATCGCTTATTTAGCTCCATTAATAGAACCTTAGGAGAAGGGATCGCCAGTCTATTATCAGCACAAATTCTTGCCGGGCAATACGAAAGAAATAAACAATCACTATTAGAATCAGAAATTAAATTACTACACGCACAAGTCAATCCCCACTTTTTATTTAATGCATTAAATACATTACAAGCCGTTATTCGTCGTGATAGTGATCAAGCAAAACAGTTAGTGCAATTTCTGTCGGCTTTTTTCCGTAAGAATTTAAAAAGACCCGAAGCGATAGTGACACTCAGTGATGAAATTGAACACGTCACGGCTTATTTACAAATTGAAAAAGCGCGCTTTCAAGAAAGTTTACAGATAGATATTCAGATACCTGAACATTTAGCCACTGCGCGCCTTCCTGCATTTTCGCTTCAGCCTATGGTTGAGAATGCAATTAAACATGGAACATCACAGTTATTAGGCATCGGAAAGATTACAATTAGAGCGCATCAAGAAGACCACTTAATAGTGATCGAAATTAGTGATAATGCAGGGCTTTATCATTCGCAAGGCGCATCACATCAGCTCGGTTTAGGAATGAGACTTGTCGATAAGCGGATTAAATTACGCTATGGTGATCTATATGGTGTACTTGTGGAGTGTCAGCCTGATAACTATACCAAAATAAAAATCTGTTTACCCTTAGAAAAAAATATGGATAACGCAGCATAACAATGAATATATTAATCGTTGATGATGAGCCGCTTGCTCGTGAAAATTTACGTTGTTTACTCGAAGAAGAAAAAGATATTCATATTATTGGTGAATGCAGTAATGCTATTGAGGCGATAGGGGAAATACATCGTAAAAAACCTGATGTGGTTTTTCTTGATATTCAAATGCCACGTATTACTGGCTTAGAAATGGTCTCAATGCTTGATCCTGAACATCGCCCTTATATTGTCTTTTTAACGGCATTTGAAGAATATGCTATTCAAGCATTCGAAGAGCACGCTTTTGATTATTTGCTCAAACCATTAGAGCAAGAGCGTTTAGCCAAAACATTAAGTCGTTTACGCCAAGGCAATAAACAAAATATTGATTTATTATCACCACCAGAAGAACGCTTAAAGTGCATTCCTTGTACTGGGCATAGCCGTATTTGGCTAATGCCAATCGATGAAGCCGTGTTTGCTACATCACGATTAAGCGGTGTCTATGTCACCAATAATCAAGGGCAAGAAGGTTTTACTGAGCTTACATTACGTACTTTAGAAACACGCACTCCGCTGGTACGTTGCCATCGTCAATATTTAGTGAATATGGATTATGTCAATGAAATTGTTTTTGGTGATAATGGACAAGCAGAACTTATTTTACATAATAATAAACAAATTCCGGTCAGTCGACGTTACCTTAAACCCTTAAAAGAAGCGATTGGCTTAATTTAATCAGTAAAAAGGAATAAGCTTGATGGAACCCATTTATATTAAAGTTTATATTAATCGCATCGAAGTTCGTGATCTTCACACCAAAAAAGAATTTTCTGTAGAACGTCATTTTACTCATAGCCGAATGTTAATTGGTGATTTTTACCCTGCTATTGAAGCGATACGAACAGCACTTACTCAAATAGGTATTAACCCATTATCCTTTTTTTGTCGAAAAAGAAATGTGGTAATTCATCCTTTAGAACGTACCGAAGATGGATTATCCCAAGTAGAAATTCGATTATTCAATGAAGTCATTGCCGGTGGGTTGAATAACAAATACAAAAAAATCGTTATTAGTGCAAAACTCACACCACTTATGGATGCAGAGGTGATTGAATTAATCAATAAATCATAACCCTACATAAAATCAGTATTTAACCATTTACAAATAAGTGTCTAAATACTTATTAAAAACCTGCTGATATTGTTTTCTAGAAAATATAAATTGTTTAATAGGTGTTATTCCATGCTTATCCAAATCTAAAGCCTCCTCTCTATCTAATCCATCCTTATATACAATATTATTCCATTTCACCTAATGTTCTGTAATATCTAAAGTACAAGAAATCACAGAACAATAATCACTACCACAATGGCAACGATAAAGCACTAATCGATTATTCTCTAATTGACTATAAACAGGTTTAATACCTAAATATTGTTCGGCTTTACTGTAAATTATTTTATTACGATTGTAATTAGGAAAGTTATCTTTATCAACAATAAAAATATCAAAATCAAAATCTAAAAACCGCCAATCCGTTTGCCGATCAAACCCCAACCATTTGTCTAATCCCTTACCATCAATATAGAAATTAATGCACTCTTGGAATATGCCAATAAAATGTACCCAATTGAGTAATTATTTATTTCTACTTTATATAGAAAAAACCAGCCAATTTTTGTTGACTGGTTTTTCAATTTATATCATCAACTCAATTGAATACTGAGTGAATTATATTCTTATTGATTATGAGTGCTACTACGGCGACGTGGTACATTTTCGTTATTACCGCCCTCGCTCACCATTTACCTGAACAATTTGCTTAATCCATTAGAGCAAGAGCGTTTAGCCAAAACATTAAGTCGTTTACGCCAAGGCAATAAACAAAATATTGATTTATTATCGCCACCAGAAGAACGCTTAAAGTGCATTCCTTGTACTAGGTATAGCCGTATTTAGCTAATGCCAATCGATGAAGCAGTGTTTGCTAGATCACAATTAAGCGGTGTCTATTTTTAAGCTATATTTAAAGTGTTATTTATCATTTTAATACGCTTAGCTAATATGGTTGCACAAATAAAACCAAGCAAACTAAAAGTGACCATAATACTAAATACATAGTTATATCCTTGAATGCCCTCAAAATTATCTAATAATGACCCATAGAGAGCATAAGCAAACATGGAAGGCATATAACCAATAATACACCCAAACGCCATCGCTGAACCTGCATATTGTCTTGGTGTTCCAATTTCATCCATTGGTGCAAAGAAAATAGCTCTTTGCGAGAAAATGATTGCACCGAAACCTAATGTTGCAGTCATACCTAAATAGACATTCATTGAGTCATGAGGCAACATAATGAAAATAGCCATTGCAATCGCAGATAATAAAAATGTCCATTTCAGATATATTGTTGGCGATTTTGCAACTTTGTCAGCTAAAAATCCGCCTAATGGACCACCTATCATTTTTAGTGCATATTGATTAATAATGCCATAGGCACCGATAAGGGCTATTGGTAGTGCGTAAATATCTTTTAAAAAAGGAATAAAATAAGTTAACCCACAGTAAGCAGAATAAACAAAGAAGATACTCATTGATGCTAACCATAAGTTAGGACATTTTACGACATTTTTAATCCCTTCCAAAACTTGGCGATTAGCTTCACTTGCTGAGGAGGTTTCCTTCTTATCGTCATTATCCACAATAAAATATGTAATTATACCTACTATTATTGTAGCAAGCGTATAATAAATTAATCCTGCTTGCATACCTGTTTTACCTTCACCAAATAAAACAAATATATAAAGAGCTCCCGAAGCTACTAGAACATCAACAACCCCTCGCCCAGCTTCTAGAAAACCAAACATACGTCCTTGTTCTTCTTTATTTCCTAATAAACGTACCGATTTTAGTAAAACAGGCCAATAAACAACCTCACCGAAAAATGCCATTGCACCAAATGCAATTAAATAACCCGTAAAAGGAGGCAGTGTGCTTAAATAAGCACCACATAAACCTACCCCAATTAAGCCCGCTGGTAATAAAATTTTCTTAGAGAAGCGATCGGCAATATACAATGATGAAAATAATCCGATTGTTTGAATAATGGCATAAATAGTAAAGCCAAAACCAATTTGGGTGTTAGATAATCCCCAATCTTGTTGCATTGGCACATAAAATACATCTTTCATGCTGGATAGTTTGAATATAGTCCCACCACCCAAAATAAGAAAACATAATTTTCCCCATTTATTCATGATCATATTTCCTATTTTTTATAAGCGATAGCTTCTATTTCAATTAAAACATCTTTAGGTAGACGAGAAACTTCCACACATGAACGAGCTGGGTATTTTCCTGATGTAAAAAAAGAAGAATAAATATTATTAAAAATAGGAAAATCTTTTATATCTTTAATAAAACAAGTCGTTTTAACAATATCATCCATTGATGCACCGGCAGCTTCTATAATAGCTTTTAAATTATTCATAGCTTTTAATGTTTGTGTTTCAATATCATTTCCCATAACAGAACCATCATGAGTATTGAATGGGCAACAACCTGAAATATAAATATGATTTTCAACTTTAATTGCTTGTGAATAAGGACCAATAGCTTCTGGTGCTGATGTAGTATTAATAATCATGAGATC
>NZ_CAWQOK010000006.1:0-4977 GCF_963896075.1 Proteus sp. G4415 | reverse complement strand
TCTCTTCTTTCAAAATGATTGAGACATAGAAAATTTAGAATGGAAATTCCAACTTACTCATTTGCAATTTGATCAATCCCTATCCTGCTTTAACGCTCACCACCTAAATATTAACATTTGTATAAATCATTTATCCAATGTCAATATTAACAACTATTTTTGATCAAAATAACCGCTTATCGCATACTCAATCATCATCATTAATAAACCGCAAAATAGCAAATGTTACTTTTTTTATATATGACAGATAAGATAGCTTAATTTACGACCAAAAATAATACGTTTTTTATTTTTATTTGTCTTTTTTTTAAGCATGTTTTCCGATGGTTTGAGAAGAGTAGCCTTAGCCATTTCTTAGCGCTAATCAGCTAATATCAATGCTTAACAAAAGAGAAGATGGGTTCTTCTAAGAAAGGTATTGATAAAAAGACTGCTTTTTTAAACAAAAAAGCAAACTTATTTTTATCATTTTTATTTATTGTGATATTGATTATCATCAACATTACTCAAATAAAGAGTAGAATTGGTGGGAAATAACTTTTTGACAGACAACACACAATAAGCAGATTGATATAACAAATTTATTCAAAATAGTTATTTATCACTATTTTTTATCATAAAAACAAATAACCTCAGTTACGCAACTCATTACTCAACGATCTCATTTTTATGTAACAAATAAGATAAAAATATTGTTAGCCATCTTTCTGTCACCATCAACTATAATTATTTACGTAACAACGCCCAATAACATGAGCAATAGTTTAGAAGTCGATTAGCCTTTTATCGACCATGTTCTTTTTGATTCTCGCTAACCTTTAGTATTTTCTTTTCCCCGTACTTTTACTTAATCTTTTTAATCATTTTTGTATCATGATATAATACGAAAAATAAGCCTCTAATTATTTCCAATAGAAATTACAATGGTGCATTTATTTCGTTATTCGATGATTTTTTTCTTCTATAAGTCAGACTCATCTTCTTGATAAAGATATAAATAATGTAATATTGAAATAGATATTTTATACAATAAATAGATTAGTATGTTTTTTCAACCAGTATAATAAGATTACTTATTGGTAGCATTTCCCCTACAGCTTGTTTACAAAAAAGAATTTATATCCTAATGATATGTATCAACAATCAACACTTCCCCCCATTCATCAGCTTTACTGTAGCCCCCTGCGGTGTCATCTACACAACTTTTCTCCTCCCCTGACTTGCTTTAAGTGCACTTTTATCAAAAATATTTCTCAAAAAGCAGTAGGTTAACGATCGTCAAATAAAGAATAATGATAAATAATTCATCGAATATATTGAAATTGTTTGAGAATATCATCGAGTGATATGTACGACACCAAAGTTTTCAATAGAGGCATGTAAGTAAATGCATCTTGTCTTAAGCCCTTTAGTAACGATTTTGTGTGCTAGGACAATTAATAGACTCATCAAATGGGTTTTTAGTAGGAAAGCCACTCCACCAACTCGGCTTAACATAATTTTAAAATGCGTTTTTTGATTTAAAATAAGTTTCCATTGATAAATGGTTTTTTATTATAGATAACTTTATTCTTTCATCTAAACAAAGATTGATGATACATGTTATCGATCTTATTCAGCCATAAACATAGTTTCACAATGAATAATTACACATATGAAATAGGTTACCTTTAACCACCAGTATTAATACTTAGTTAATTTTCTATTATTTATAATGCTAAACTGTATTAAATAGCGTTTAAAATAAGCTAAATTCCCTCGTTTTCAGTTATTGTTTTATATTCTACTTTTGTTGATATTATCCCCACTATTCTTATAAAACACATTAACAAGCTCTATTGCTGTGGGGATAACCTCTATTTATACTCACAAAGTATTATATTTTATATCCATAAAGTATTAAGCAGGATGCTCAGAAGCAATTTTCCAATTAATTGCACTGACACTTTTTTCTAAACTTATCCTGCAAACAATGGCTTCTATCTCTTTTTGCTCAGCTGGGGTAGCCAACACTTCAGCACAAACTTCTAATTGACTAGGCATTGGTGTATCTGCGCTACTTAATGATTGCAATCTCACATGTAAACCGTTTATGGCTTGCAAAATAAGTGTTCTTACCAAAACTTCATCGTGGGTATCACAAACAATACGAATAGAATAGCGTTGTTCAATATCTGTCGCTTGATATTGCGGTTGGGCATTTATTCGTTGAGCCGCTTCCCGTAATAGAATATTGGCACAAAGAATAAGCAATGTCGCTACGGTAGCAAGTGGATAGAGTCCAAGTCCACATAACACACCAATGCCCGCAGAGCACCAAAGTGTCGCCGCGGTATTAAGACCTCGAATATTCATTCCTTCGCGCATAATCACCCCTGCGCCTAAAAAACCAATACCAGAAACCACTTGTGCAGCAATCCGTCCTGGGCTATCGGGTGAAGTTTCAATGGAGCTTAAGATAAATACCGCAGCACCGGTCGCCACTAAAGCATTGGTGCGAAGTCCTGCCATTCTTTGACGCCATTGTCTTTCGGCACCAATCAAAGCACCAAGACACATTGCAACAACCAAATTTAAGATATAAGGAGTCATAGCCATTTTAATTTCCTCCATAAACAATGGCTAAAAAAACACGCCGTTATACGGCGAATGAAGTAATACAACAACGGATCTTTGGCTACAGCACTCTAGGAGGAGGAAATAAGGAGAAAAAAACATAGCACATAAAATCACCTCTTAGTAATAAGAGCATCTAAAGGTTAGTGCGATTCTATGTAAAACGAGGTTCAAGAAGTGCACTGCCCACCGGTAGGTAAGCAGTTTTAGCGGAGAAAACGGCTTACCAATTTGTTTTTTGCATTAATTTACTACTTTGCGTATCCATCTGTTTTCTCTTCGTCAAAATTTGGCTGGTAGTATAAATAGGCCATTGCACAATGTAAATGAACGCTTCCTAAACCAATCATTTTTGTTGTACTGGTCGAACAAAAGTGCCTTCACCACCTTCTTTTTCATTAAAAAACCAAATACCATTCGGATATTCAGGCAGTGAAACCAAGTACATAATGCCTTCATTAAATTCTTCAATCAGTAAAATGGTTCCTTTACGATCTTCACAGCCGTCCGTTTTTACTACAACATGATCATTAACGTTCATTTTTACTCCTGATAAAAATTCTCATTATCTTCTTTTTATTTTACCCATAAAGAAAAAGCCTGCCACCAGAAGGTGACAGGCTTGAAGAAAATTTTTAAAAGGCTTTTATTACAGAGCTGTTACGTTAGCAGCTGCTGGACCTTTTGCACCGTTTTCAATTGTGAATTCTACGTTCTGACCTTCAGCCAGAGTTTTGAAACCGTTACCTTGAATGGCAGAAAAGTGAACGAATACGTCTTTGCTTCCGTCTGCTGGAGTAATAAAACCAAAGCCTTTAGACTCGTTGAACCACTTAACTTGACCTTTCATTTTGTCAGACATGTGACTTTCCTATATATCAATAAAACGTTGCCTTCTCGGCATCTACTGGCCTGAACTACCTATAACTTATGGGCACACATGAAGAAAACGGTCAAAAAGCGATGCTGTTTAAAACTCATTAACTTAGAATGTCAATCATAAATCAGGTCTGTATTTAGGCCTTACTCATTAACGCATGAGACAGGGTTAATAGCAATAGTTTTATGCATTGAAAGATTAAAAAAATGCAAATTGCACATAAAAAATACAAATTCGCCTCTATTTTTGTCACTGTGTATAAAATTTATTTGATATTTTATAGCAATTATTAACAGCAAGTAGGAATAGTCTTAAGAGACTAACAATAACAGTTAAGCGTCGAATTTAAAAAAACTGTTCTATCTGCTGATCCTGTCTCCATGATAATCTATTCTTAAGAAACAAATTTGCAACATTCATCTTTTAAGGTATTTACAATGAATGTATTAAAAGACATTTTAGAGCGTGATTTAGCACGTATTAATGCCGCAGAAAAGCGTGATGGCAAACCACACTTTAATAGCCAATTTTTAAAAAATCATATTTGGCTTTGCGTCAGTATGGTGTTGTCATATTTATTACTGGCCGCTTTGCTTATTTACTCTCCTTACTTTGGGGTCATTTCGCTGACTCTTTTCACTTTGATGTTTATTGTGATGGCAGGAATACTGCTATTTGATATCAAACCTATTTATAAGTTTGATGATATCGGCGTTCTTGACCTTAGAGTTTGCTATAACGGCGAATGGTATACTTTTGAAAAATTATCTGATGAAGCGATTAATGAGATACGCCAGCACCCGGCTATCCCAGCGCAAATAAAAGAAGACATCAATGACATTATACGCACAAAACAAGAGATACACTTTTATGACGTGTATTTAATCGCATTCGATCCCATCACCAAACCGATTTCGTCAGAAAAATTATCACCCCAAGTCTAATACTATGAGAAATTCTCCGTGTTATTGCACACAACACGGAGAACCTTAACCATTTTTTAGCCATATTGTCCATAAACCAATCAAACAGTTAATTAATCTATTTTTTAACGTTGACACCCTGATATATCATCGCTATTATGCGCCTCGTTCTCAAGAGAACACAATTCCTCCATAGTTCAGTCGGTAGAACGGCGGACTGTTAATCCGTATGTCACTGGTTCGAGTCCAGTTGGAGGAGCCAAATTTAAAAGAGCCCGCTTTATGCGGGCTTTTTGCTTTTCTAAATAAACTAGTCCCTACTAGCCTTTCATGCTCATCAGCGATATCTATATATAACTATTTATTTTTTATACTTTTTTATCAAAAAAACAACAAAACGGTGCACTCTTGAGCAAACAAACATTTTTTTTGTTTTTTTGCTTTACAAGGGAAAAGAGGATAGCTATTATTCGCCTCGTTCTCACGAGAACACTCTTCCTCCATAGTTCAGTCGGTAGAACGGCGGACTGTTAATCCGTATGTCACTGGTTCGAGTCC
>NZ_CAWQOK010000005.1:0-17627 GCF_963896075.1 Proteus sp. G4415 | reverse complement strand
CGTAGCGATACGTTGAGCTAACCAGTACTAATGAACCGTGAGGCTTAACCTGACAACACCGAAGGTGTTTTGTCAGAGAGACGAAACAATAAAGTCAGCTTGTTTAAGATTGAATTACTGGTTATAGACTGTGATAACAGAAGATAACGGGTAATAAACCGACCAGTTTGTCTGGAACAAACTGGAACAGTGCGGAGCACTGGCCCCGAAGGGGTGAGTCTCAGGATGAGACGAATAATTACAGAATTTGAAGAATTCTGCTTGGCGGCCATAGCGCGGTGGTCCCACCTGATCCCATGCCGAACTCAGAAGTGAAACGCCGTAGCGCCGATGGTAGTGTGGGGTCTCCCCATGTGAGAGTAGGGAACTGCCAAGCATTAAATAAGACGAGAAAGCCAACCCTCTGGGTTGGCTTTTTTGCGTTTAGAAGATCGTATTTTACCTTGAGTCATGCTAACACTTTTTTATAGTTAAGTATCAATTTCAATAAGAGAGCAACTAAGTAATATTTTTACTCCATCGAGTAAACTGCTCTATACCAAGAGCCATTAATATATGGCAGAACCATGCACTATAGTTTTCAGGATGTTTTTCTACATCATGATAAAGCTCGTTTAATGAAATCCAACGATGATCCATAACTTCATCGGGATGACACTGTGGTGTTTTATCACTAAAGCCTAAAAAAAGATGATCAAACTCATGCTCAATAAGATCATCCGTGACTTTCTCATTATATAAAATCGTACCAATAGGTTGCATATCACACTGCATACCTAATTCTTCATTTAAACGCCGATGTATTGCTTGTGATAGAGGTTCATTGGGTAAAGGATGGCTACAACAAGTATTCGCCCATAGACCGCCAGAGTGATATTTAGTCAGTGCTCGTTGTTGGATCAACATTTGTTGCTTAGAATTGAAAATAAATAATGAAAAGGCTCTATGTAAGGCACCAGTAATATGTGCCTCCAGCTTGGGCATGGTTCCTAGCTCATTGTCATTTTTATCAACGAGGATCACGGCGTCTTTCACAAAAATCACCTTGGTAAAAATAAAAGAGAGTTATAACGCGAATATACCATGCATGTATATCAAATAATGGTTAATTGTGTTGTTCCTTTAATGGTATTAGTGGGTAACGCTACTGATAACATCATAATATAGTTGTTTAGTTTTCTAGGTTTAATTGAAGGTTTAAGGGAAATTATCTTCTTTACGATAAGCTATCTTGCCATTCTATAAAATTTATTATTTTATTAACATGTTGTTTTCTTTAAACTAAATAGAATATATTGATAATATCTATTACAGAGTTTACTAGATTCGAATTCTGATGAGGGGTAAGATAAATGTTAATTCTGCTACTTACTGTAGCAAAATCTAAATAAAGGAATTTAGTTATGTCTTCTATATTACCTCGCTCTGTAACATCCCCTAAAAAATTCTTTATTGGTAGTCAATTACTTGCTTCTGTTGGTAATTATATGAAAGATTTCGGAGATAATGCTTTTATTATCAGCGATGAATTTTTCCTAGAAAAAGTAAATAAAGAAGCTTTGTCGTCAATTAAAGAAAATGGGCTATCTGGTTTCGTTGAAAAATTTAATTACGAATGTACAGAAGCTGAAGTGGATCGCTTGGGTAAAATTGTTGTTGAAAATAAAGCGAATGTTATTATCGGTATCGGTGGCGGTAAAACATTAGACGTATCTAAAGCGGTTGCTTATTATCATCACCTCCCTGTTATTTTATTCCCAACGATTGCTTCTACAGATGCGCCTTGTACGGCTCTTTCTGTTCTTTATAAAGAAAATGGTGAATTTGATAAATACTTATTTTTACCTCAGAACCCTGATATGGTGATTGCGGATACCGCGATTATTGCTTCTGCACCACAACGCTTCTTCTCTGCAGGTGTCGGTGATGCTTTAGCCACTTATTTTGAAGCACGTGCTTGCTATCAAGCTGATGGACTTAATTTAGTTAATCAACGTCCATCACGTACAGGTTTAGGTCTAGCACAATTGTGTTTTGAAATATTGAGTGAAAATATTGATAAAGCAATGGATGCTGTGCGCCATAAAATTACCACACAAGCTTTAGAGCAAACTATTGAAGCGACTATTTATTTAAGTGGTGTGGGGGCTGAAGCAGGTGGTTTAGCAGCCGCTCATGCGGTCAATAATGGTATGTCTGCAGTTGCTTCCTTACATCATGTGCAACATGGTGAAAAAGTGGTATTTGGATTATTAACACAATTAGTGTTAGAAAATGCGCCACAAGAAGAAATTGATGAAGTTATTCGTATTATCAAAGCGGCTGAATTGCCATTAACGCTTGAAGATATGGGAATGAAAGAGTTTATTGAAAGTGAATGGCGTAATGTAGCGAAAATTGCTTGTGCAGAAGGTGATACCATGGGCAATATGCCTATGAAAGTGACTGAAGAAGATGTCTACAACGCAATGATTGCAGCGAATGCATTAGCGCATCGCTATAAATAATCTCAAGTATTTTTTTTGAATATAAAACCCCAAATAAATTGAATTTGGGGTTTTATTTTAATCTAAAGTTGGGTTCATCTGTGCCAGATCAAATGGTGTAATTTGATAAACATAATAATTTAGCCAATTTGCAAAGAGTAAATGGCCATGACTACGCCAAGATACAAGAGGTTTTTTATTAGGATTATTATCGGGAAAATAATTTTCAGGTAGTTGTGGTGCTAATCCAGCTTTAACATCACGATGATATTCGTCAGCTAATGTATTGGGATCGTATTCTGGGTGACCTGTGGCAAAGACAACTCGTTTATCTTTAGATGCGAATAGGTAAGCCCCTGCTTGCTCTGATGTTGCTAATATTTCTAAATCTGTATTTTGTTGAATAAACTCAACAGGAAAACCAGCATAACGTGAATGAGGGGCAAAGAATGTTTCATCAAACCCACGAGTCAGTAACGCGAAAGGATCACATGTTGTATGACGATATACCCCAGAAATTTTTTGTTTTAAGGTATATTTAGGTAAGTCATATAAAATATTTAGGCCCGCTTGAGCGGCCCAACAAATAAAAAGTGTTGAAGTAACATGCTCTTTTGCCCATGTAATGATTTCTTTTATTTCCTCCCAATAAGCCACATCTTCAAATTCAACTAAACCTAATGGTGCTCCCGTTACAATCAAGCCATCAAAATTCTGTTCTTTAATTTGGGCAAAATCACAATAAAAAGTATCAAGATGCTCAACAGGTGTATTTTTGGGAACACGAGAATCAATACGCAATAATTGGATATCAATTTGTAATGGACTATTAGAGAGCAACCGTAGAAATTGATTTTCTGTTTCTATTTTTTTGGGCATCAGATTGAGTAACAGTACTTTTAAAGGACGAATATCTTGAATACTCGCTCTACTTGATGTCATGACAAAGACATTCTCATTGCGTAAACAACTCACTGCGGGTAGTTCGTCTGGTACTCTGATTGGCATCTCAATAACCTCTAAAAAAACATCTAGACATCTAGAAGCCTGAATTTAGCCAATTCAGATCTAAAAGTCGAGGTGTAGATGCTGTATATGAAGAATATTCATATAAGTAAATGTTATAAGCCGATCTTTATGTGATCTTCGCATGATTTTAGTTTGTTTAATCATTCAACAAACCAAGATCCCTCGAGTTATTTTTGAAATAGCCATTTTTATTCAGCCAAAAAACATTGGTGTAATCACATTGTTAAAAAATGTTTAAATAAAAATGGAATTCATTTTTGATTTTTGTAAAAACTGCATTAATCTTAATCAGGTGTGTAAAAGATTTTAGGGGAATGCAGAATGTCACAATCATTAACTACAGAAGCATTAAGCTTCACAAAACCTTTTGGAATAGCTGAAAAAGAGATATTAAATCATGATGTTGAGTCATTTTTAACTGATTTGGTCAGTCAGTTTTCAGAACGTCGTGACACCTTATTAGCAGAAAGAGAAATTTGGAAACAAAAAGTGGATAATGGAATGCTTCCTGATTTTATTTCAGAATCAGATTCCATTATAAACTCAGAATGGAAAGTGAATCCAATTCCTAAAGACTTGCAAGATCGTCGGGTCGAAATTACAGGCCCCGTAGATCGTAAAATGGTGATCAATGCATTAAATGCTAATGTAAAAGTATTTATGGCAGATTTTGAGGATTCACTTGCCCCGACATGGGATAAGGTTATTGATGGCCAAATTAATTTACGTGATGCTGTCAAAGGAACAATTTCCTACACCAATGAACAAGGTAAGTGCTATCAACTAAAAGCATCGCCTGCGGTGTTAATTGCTCGAGTCAGGGGATTACACTTGCCTGAGAAGCATGTGCTATGGCAGGGAAAACCTATTCCTGGGTGCTTGTTTGATTTTGCCTTATATTTTTACCATAACTATAAAACATTACAGGCAAAGGGCAGCGGGCCTTATTTTTACATTCCTAAATTACAAACTTGGCAAGAGGCAAAATGGTGGAGTGATGTTTTTCATTTCACTGAAAAACGCTTCGGTTTAGCCAGCGGAACTATTAAAGCCACAGTATTAATTGAAACTTTACCTGCGGTATTTCAAATGGAAGAGATCTTATTCCATATGAAAGAGCATATTGTGGGCCTTAATTGTGGACGTTGGGATTATATCTTTAGCTATATCAAAACGTTGAAGAATTACCCTGATCGTGTGTTACCGGATAGACAGGGTATTACTATGACTCAACCTTTCTTAAGTGCTTATTCCCGACTACTTATTCAAACTTGTCATAAACGTGGTGCATTTGCGATGGGAGGAATGTCTGCTTTTATCCCCAGTCGCTCTGCGGAGCAAAATGGTGTCATTTTACAAAAGGTATTTGAGGATAAAGAGCTTGAAGCAACTAATGGTCATGATGGTACTTGGATAGCTCACCCTGGATTAGCCGAAACGGTGTTATCTGCGTTTGATGCGGTATTAGGAGAGCGAGCAAACCAACTTGATGTACAACGTCATGAAAAGATCACCGCAGAAATGTTATTGGCCCCTTGTGAAGGTGAAAGAACAGCAACAGGAATGAGAGCGAATATCCGTGTTGCTGTGCAATATATTGAAGCGTGGATCTCAGGTAATGGTTGTGTGCCTATTTATGGGCTAATGGAAGATGCCGCCACGGCAGAGATATCTCGAACCTCTATTTGGCAATGGATCCGTCATCAAAAACCATTATCGGATGGACAGATTGTAACAAAAGCGCTTTTTCGCAACATGTTGAAAGAAGAGCTGGAGGTAATTCGCCAAGAAGTGGGTGATACCCGCTTTGAGCAAGGTCGTTTTAAAGAAGCAGCGACCTTAATGGATAACATTACTACCCAAGATGAATTAGTCGATTTTCTGACTTTACCGGGTTATCAACTTTTAAATTAAAAAAGATACGTCATAACGTATTTATAAACTGCAAATATAAAACATCATCACTACCAGATTTATAGGAGTTATTTTATGTCTATGAGTAGATCAGAGCAGATTGCCCAATTAGAAAAAGAGTGGGAACAACCTCGCTGGAAAGGGATCAAACGTCCTTATAGCGCAGAAGATGTCATTAAATTACGAGGTTCCGTTAACCCTGAACATACCTTAGCAAGACGTGGTGCGCAACGGCTTTGGTCATCATTAAATGGTAAGTCGAAGAAGGGATATGTCAATGCATTAGGTGCTTTAACAGGAGGGCAAGCATTACAGCAAGCTAAAGCGGGATTAGAAGCCATTTATCTATCTGGTTGGCAAGTGGCGGCTGATGCGAATACTGCTGCCAGTATGTACCCTGATCAATCTTTATACCCGGTGGACTCTGTACCCAATGTTGTTCAGCGTATTAATAATACGTTTAGACGAGCTGATCAAATTCAGTGGTCAAATGGTATCGGCCCTCAGCATAAAGATTATATTGATTTTTTCCTTCCTATTGTTGCTGATGCAGAAGCGGGTTTTGGTGGTGTACTTAACGCATTTGAATTAATGAAAGCAATGATTGAGGCGGGTGCAGCAGGCGTTCACTTTGAAGATCAGTTAGCCGCAGTGAAAAAATGCGGTCATATGGGCGGAAAAGTCTTAGTACCTACGCAAGAGGCTGTGCAAAAGCTGGTGGCAGCACGTTTAGCGGCAGATGTTTCGGATGTTCCTACCTTATTGGTTGCCAGAACTGATGCGGATGCGGCCGATCTCTTAACTTCAGATTGCGATCCTTACGATAGTTCATTTTTAACTGGTGAGCGTACCGCTGAAGGTTTTTTCTGTACTCATGCAGGAATTGAGCAAGCCATTAGTCGAGGGCTTGCTTATGCCCCTTATGCCGATTTGGTCTGGTGTGAGACTTCCACGCCAGATCTGAAAATGGCGGCTAAATTTGCCGAAGCGATCCATGATAAATATCCCGGTAAAATGTTAGCGTATAATTGCTCTCCATCTTTTAACTGGAAAAAGAATCTTGACGATAGCACGATCGCCCATTTCCAAGATGAGCTTTCTGCGATGGGGTATAAATTCCAGTTTATCACTTTAGCGGGTATTCATAGTATGTGGTTCAATATGTTCGATTTAGCGCATGATTACGCTAAAGGTGAAGGTATGAAACACTATGTTGAAAAGGTACAAGAAAAAGAATTTGCTGCACTATCGAAAGGCTACACCTTCTCATCTCATCAACAAGAAGTGGGCACCGGCTATTTTGATAAAGTGACGACGATTATTCAAGGTGGTATGTCATCTGTTACGGCATTAACTGGCTCTACTGAAGAGCAACAATTCTAGTTCTTACTGTGATGCACTTTTGTGGTGATAATTCAGGAGCAGGATGCTCCTCTTTTTCATGAGGTCAGTTGATGACAGCTGAAGACTTAGTCGCTCAAACGATCTTACAAGGCTTTGATGCACAATATGGGCGTTTTCTTGAGATAACGTCAGGTGCTCAATATCGTTTTGAGCAAGCAGATTGGCATGGTATTCAATTGGCGATGAAAGAGCGCATCCGCTTATACGATAATCATGTTGGATTAGTTGTGGAACAACTTAGATGTATCCGACATGATATTGATAAAGAAAGTGTTTTCTTACAAAAAGTCAAAGAGCGATACACACAATTATTACCTAACTATCCCCGTTTTGAAATCGCTGAAAGTTTTTTTAATTCAGTTTATTGTCGTCTATTTCATCATCGAGAGCTTAATAAAAAAAACTTATTCGTTTTTTCATCACAACCTGCGTATCGTTTTGCGCAAGCCCCTCGCCCTTTATCAAGAACGTTTGTTATACAAAGTGATTTACCCGCATTATTGCAAGATATTTTATCGCGCCTACCTTTGCGTTTACCGTGGCAAAATAAATCGCGAGATATTCAATTTATTTGCCAAACGCTCTATGCGCAATTTAGCCATGAGGAATTACAAAATGCGGTATTTCACATTGCTAATGAGCTATTTTACCGTAATAAAGCGGCATGGATGATTGGTAAGATAGCGATAAATAATCAATTCATTCCCCTGTTATTACCTATTCATAATATTGAACAGCACTTAGTTATTGATACCTGTTTAACGACAACAGATGAAGCCAGTATTGTATTTGGCTTTGCTCGTTCTTATTTTATGGTTTATGCGCCATTTCCCGCGGCATTAGTAACATGGTTACGGGATATTCTCCCTGAAAAGTCTATTGCTGAGCTCTATATGTCGATTGGTTGTCAGAAACATGGCAAAACTGAATATTACCGTGAATACCTTGCTTTTATGAATTTTTCATCGGAACAATTTATTGAAGCTCCGGGGGTAAAAGGAATGGTGATGCTCGTTTTCACACTGCCTACTTACGATAGAGTGTTTAAAGTGATCAAAGATAGGTTTGCGCCACAAAAAACAATGACTGCAGAGCGTGTCAAAGAGTGCTATCGCTTGGTGAAAGAGCATGATCGTGTTGGGAGAATGGCGGATACGCAAGAGTTTGAGAACTTTGTTATTGATAAAAAGCGGATCAGTAACGACTTAATGGCGATCTTAGAACAGGAGATCCCCAACAAATTAGAAGATCTAGGTGATAAGTTACTGATCAGCCATCTGTATATGGAACGCCGTATGACGCCACTTAATATCTATATGGAGCAGTGTGACAATAAACAGTTAAAAGCCGTGGTTGAAGATTATGGCCAAGCACTTAAAGAGTTGATTGCCGCAAATATTTTTCCTGGTGATATGTTATTTAAGAATTTTGGCGTGACACGTCATCATCGCGTTATTTTTTATGATTATGATGAAATAAGTTATATGACAGATATGAATTTCCGTGCCATTCCTCCCGCTCGCTATCCTGAAGATGAACTGGCCAGTGAGCCTTGGTATAGCGTTGCTGAAAATGATGTTTTTCCTGAAGAGTTTCGTTACTTTTTATGTTGTGATAAGCAAGTATGTCATTATTTTGAAGCTCAACATCGTGATCTTCTTTCACCTGAATACTGGCAACAACAGCAGCAAAGAATTAAACAAGGGTATATTGAAGATGTTTACGCCTATCCACAAAGTAAACGTTTTATTGATAACGATATCTGTTAATAAAACAGAGTAATAAAGATAGATAATCGAATGATATACCTATCTTTATTGGGTAATAATTAAAGCATTAAATTAATGTTGAGCGCCAGCAACAGCTTCTTTTGCTAGCTCAGTAATACGTTGATAATCCCCTGCTTTCACAGCATCACTAGGAACTAACCAAGAGCCACCGATACAAAGTACACTTTCCAGTGCAAGGTAGTTACGGTAGTTTTCAGGCGAAATACCGCCGGTTGGGCAGAAACGTACTTGTGAGAATGGTCCTGCAATTGCTTTTAATGCTTTAACGCCACCATTAGCTTCTGCTGGGAAAAACTTAAATTCATTTAAACCGTAACTCATACCGAGCATTAATTCAGAAACAGTCGAGATACCAGGGATAAGAGGAATAGAGCCTGCTACCGCAGCTTTTAATAGCGCATCGGTTAAGCCTGGGCTAATGGCAAATTGTGCACCCGCTTCTGTGACTTGGGCTAATTGTTGAGGGTTGATCACTGTCCCTGCACCAACAATGGCTTCTGGTACTTCTTTAGCAATGCGACGAATAGCTTCAATAGCGCAGTCTGTACGTAGTGTCACTTCTAAAACTTTTACGCCACCGGCGACTAACGCTTTTGCGACAGGTACAGCTTCTTCAATATGATTAATAACAATAACAGGAACAACGGGCCCTGATTTTAGTACAGACTCTGCACTTGTATTCCAATGATTCATCTTTATCTTTCCTAATCAGAAATAATGAAGAGCAAATAAATAGGCTTGCTCCTCATTAGGCAATGAAAACTTTATGTATTAAAAATCAATACAGCAAGCACCTTGTTCAGCACCTGATAAATGGCGACGTAAATTAACGAACAACTCACGACCGCAACCGCTATTGTTTGCGCTGAGATCAGGTATTTCGGTTTGGCGAGCTTCTAAGGTTTGTTCATCAACTAAGAGTGTTAATTCACCTGTTTTGCCATTAACACGAATAATGTCACCATCTTGTACTTTTGCTAATAGTCCACCGTTTACCGCCTCTGGTGTTACATGAATAGCGGCAGGAACTTTACCTGATGCACCAGAAAGACGGCCATCTGTGACTAATGCCACTTTATAGCCTTTATCCATCAATACCCCTAAAGGAGGCATGAGTTTATGTAATTCTGGCATCCCATTGGCTTGGGGACCTTGATAACGCACAACGACTACACAATCTTTATTCAATTCACCGGCGCTAAATTTAGCGGCAATATCATGTTGGCTATTAAACACAACAGCAGGTGCTTCAATAATTTTATTTTCATCAGGCACCGCCGACGTTTTCATCACTGCTCGACCTAAATTACCTTCCATCACCTGTGTTCCGCCGTGTGAAGAGAATGGCGTATTGATATCGGCAATCACATCTTTATCTAAAGATTGTATTGCACCTTCACGCCAATCAAGTTTACCTTCATTTAGCCACGGCTCTAAGGTATAGCGTTCAATACCAAATCCTGCCACCGTATTGACATCGCGATGAATTAAGCCTTTTTTCAGTAATTCACGAATAATAAGAGCAAGACCACCTGCCGCTTGGAATTGGTTAATATCTGCCGGACCATTAGGATAAATACGAGCAATTAATGGCACAACTTGTGATAATTGAGAAAAATCATCCCAATTAATCATAATGCCCGCCGCCCGTGCCATTGCCACTAAATGCATGGTGAGATTTGTTGAGCCACCTGTGGCTAACAGCACAATAATACCGTTAACAATCACCTTTTCGTCAACTAATTGACCAATAGGTAAATAATTCCCCGAGTTTTCTGTTAAGCGTACAATTTGTTTTGCTGCCGCTTCTGTTAATGCTTCACGTAATGGAGTATCTGGATGAACAAAAGAGGAGCCAGGTAAATGTAAGCCCATTGCTTCCATCACCATTTGATTTGAGTTTGCTGTACCATAAAAAGTACAAGTTCCCATACTATGGTAAGAGGCTGCTTCTGCTTCTAATAAAGCATTACGATCGACCTTGCCTTCTGCATACAGTTGGCGAATACGCACCTTTTCTTTATTGGGTAAACCACTGGTCATTGGACCTGCAGGGACAAAAATTGCAGGCAGATGACCGAATGACAGTGCTGCCATAGTAAGCCCTGGAACGATTTTATCGCAGATCCCTAAATAAAGGGCGCCATCAAACATATTATGAGATAACCCTACAGCTGCAGACATGGCAATAACATCGCGACTTAGCAGTGATAGCTCCATTCCATCTTGCCCTTGTGTCACACCATCACACATCGCAGGCACACCACCAGCGACTTGACCTACAGCACCAACAGTATGCAATGCCGCTTTAATTTTTTGTGGATAATCTTCATAAGGTTTATGAGCGGATAACATATCGTTATACGCAGTAATGATGGCGATATCATTATGAACCATATTCTTAAGTAAATTTTTATCTTCACTTTGACAGGCGGCAAAACCATGAGCCAAATTACCGCAAGCTAACTGGGCACGGTGTACGGTTTGGCTTTTAGCAGCTTCAATTTTTTTCAGATAAGCGCGACGAGTTATTTGTGAGCGAGCAACAATACGTTCAGTCACTTGTTGTACGGTTTCGTTTAATGCGGCGAAGTTGTTCTGAAACTGGTCATGATTTTTCGGGTTCATAATAGTGCTTCCTTTATTCACACAGGGTGACGGCATTACTTATTGCTATAAGAAAAAATATAAGCGCTTAGCAATAACTTGTTACCGGTAACATTGTTACGGGTAACAAGCTCAGTTGCAATACTCTTAAACCAAGCTTAAACAACATCTGTGATCGATATCAATTTTTTAAGATGATAAGTAACAGTTTTTTAATATTTAACGGCTAAAAATGAAAAAAAACGATTTTTGCATAAGCTGAATCGTTTTATTTAAGGAGAAGCCTTCCTAATTTGTACATAAATAAATAGAAAGGCCTAGCTGGGTTAACTTTTTACACCACCATATTCACGGCTGATCTGCTTAGCCGCTTTTATCACCAGTGCACCTAATTCCGTAATGCGTGAATCTGTCATTCTAGATACGGGGCCAGAGAGTGAAATAGCGGCAAAAGGCTGGTGGTGTTCATCATAGATACAAGCGCCAATACAACGTAAACCTAATGCATGCTCTTCATCATCAAAAGAGAAACCTTGTTTACGAGCTTGTTCTAAATTCTCTTTTAATGCGGAAGGTAAGGTTTTGGTATAAGGGGTATAGGCCATCAGACCTTTTTTCTGTAAAAGGGGGAGTAACTTATTTTCCGGTAAAGTGGATAGAAATGCTTTACCTGCACCAGATGCATGCATTGGCAACTTGCCGCCAATTGGGGCAGACATTCTCATTAATGCATTACATTGTACTTGGTCGACAATCACCGCATCAAATTCAACTTGATCAAGAATAGCCAAATTAACGGTTTCACCAGAATCTTCCATTAATTGACGCAATATAGGGTGCACCATAACCAGTAGGTTACGGGTTTGCAGAAAGCTACTACCGACAATAAAGGCATGAGTGCCCACTACCCATAAACCTAAATCACCTACTTGGCGTACAAAACCATGTTGTTGCAAAGTAGTAAGTAAGCGGTGAGTAGTGGAATTGGGTAGTCCTGCTTGAAAAGCTAAATCAGTTAAAGCAATACCGCCTGGAGATTCGGAAATATATTCCAATAATGTTAAGCCACGGCTTAATGACTGAACGGGGCCACCTTGTGCAGTACTTTGAGTTGCGGGTGTTTTTGGCTTACGAGCTTTTTTATTGGTAGGGGAGACGGTCATACTTACACTCCAGAAATACTGTCCATATTATCCTCTATTATGACCTATATAACGTAATAAAACTCCTCTGATCTGTATATTTTTCAAAACAAAGCATATGAAAACAAATATTGATGTTATCGGGTTATGGTTAGGTGAAAATCTCTCATATTCCTCTTAGGAATCTTTGCAAAGAGATATGATAGGATAAAAAAACAACGAACTTGCTATATAACGAAAATAACAACAACACAATATTCTTTGGTAGAGGAAGCAATGTGACCATGATAACTCAGCAGCTTACGCAAGCATTAGCCAAACGTATCTTAGTCCTTGATGGCGCAATGGGAACCATGATCCAGCAATATCAGCTGGCAGAAGAAGATTACCGAGGTGAACGTTTTGCCCATTGGCAATGTGATGTTAAAGGGAATAATGACCTTTTAGTCTTGACGCAGCCGCAGATCATTACTGAAATTCATAATGCTTATTTTGAAGCCGGTGCAGATATCGTGGAAACAAACACCTTTAATGCAACCTCTATTGCCATGGCTGATTATCAGATGGAAGGGTTATGTGCAGAATTGAATGAAGAGGCTGCTAAACTTGCCAGAGCCTGTGCTGATAAATGGAGTGCATTAACGCCAGATAAACCACGTTATGTTGCAGGGGTATTAGGGCCAACCAATAGAACAGCATCCATTTCTCCGGATGTTAACGATCCCGCGTTTCGTAATATCTCATTTGATACATTGGTGATGGCTTATCGAGAGGCGATCTGCGGACTCATTAAAGGAGGGGTGGATTTAATTATGGTGGAAACCATTTTTGACACCCTAAATGCTAAAGCGGCTATTTTTGCGATTAAATGTGAGTTTGATAATCTTAATATTGAATTACCGGTGATGATCTCAGGGACTATCACTGATGCGTCAGGTAGAACATTAACAGGGCAAACCACAGAAGCCTTTTATCACTCACTACGTCATGCCGACGCGTTATCATTTGGTTTAAATTGTGCGCTAGGGCCAAAAGAATTACGCCAATATATTCAAACTCTCTCACAAATATCAGAAACTTATGTCAGTGCTCACCCTAATGCTGGCTTACCTAATGCCTTTGGCGGATATGATTTAGATGCCAATGAGATGGCGGAACAAATCAAGGAGTGGGCGCAAGCTGGGTTTCTTAATATTGTCGGTGGTTGTTGTGGCACAACCCCTGCCCATATTCAGGCTATTGCTCAAGCGGTTGATGGCATAGCACCTAGAACATTACCTGTCATTAAAAAAGCCTGTCGACTCTCAGGTCTTGAGCCTTTGGTCATTGATGATAATTCGCTGTTCGTCAATGTGGGGGAACGAACGAATGTGACAGGTTCGGCTAAATTTAAACGTTTAATAAAAGAAGGTAATTACCAAGAAGCCCTTGATGTTGCTCGTCAGCAAGTTGAAAACGGTGCTCAAATCATCGATATCAATATGGATGAAGGCATGTTAGATGCGATAGAAGCAATGACACGTTTTCTTAATCTTATTGCGGGTGAACCCGATATTGCCAAAGTCCCGATTATGATTGATTCGTCAAAATGGCAAGTCATTGAGGAAGGATTGAAATGTATTCAGGGTAAGGGAATAGTCAATTCGATTTC
This sequence comes from Proteus sp. G4415, assembly GCF_963896075.1. Taxonomy (NCBI): domain Bacteria; kingdom Pseudomonadati; phylum Pseudomonadota; class Gammaproteobacteria; order Enterobacterales; family Morganellaceae; genus Proteus; species Proteus sp. G4415. The sequence continues at coordinate 3,604 of NZ_CAWQOK010000005.1, read as the reverse complement.
GATGAAAGAAGGGGAAGCCCTTTTTATTGAGCATGCAAAATTAGTTCGTAAGTATGGTGCTGCGGTTGTCGTGATGGCGTTTGATGAAATAGGGCAAGCAGATACTCGAGAGCGAAAAATAGAAATTTGTCGGCGTGCGTATTATCTATTAACTGAAAAAGCTGGATTTCCACCAGAAGATATTATTTTTGATCCCAATATTTTTGCTGTAGCAACGGGTATTGCTGAACATAATAATTATGCAGTTGATTTTATAGAAGTTTGTGCGGATATTAAATCTCAACTGCCTTATGCTTTAATTTCTGGCGGTGTTTCTAATGTGTCATTCTCTTTTCGGGGCAATGATCCCGTTCGGGAAGCTATCCACTCCGTTTTTCTCTATTACGCTGTAAAAAATGGTATGGATATGGGGATTGTCAATGCTGGGCAGCTCGCTATTTATGACTCATTACCGGATGAACTACGTAATGCGGTAGAGGATGTTATTTTAAATCGCCATGCAGAGAGTACTGATAATTTACTGGCACTCGCAGAGCGTTATCGTGGTACTAAAAGTGAGGAACAGCACTCTACGTTTGCGCAATGGCGACAATGGGAGGTCGAAAAGCGCCTAGAGTACGCGTTAGTGAAAGGGATCACCGAATTTATCATTGAAGATACCGAAGCGTGCCGCCAACAAGCTTCGAGTCCTATCGAAGTGATAGAAGGGCCATTAATGAATGGCATGAACACAGTGGGCGATCTGTTTGGTGAAGGTAAAATGTTTTTACCCCAAGTAGTAAAATCGGCACGGGTGATGAAACAGGCCGTAGCTTACCTTGAACCTTATATTCAAGCGACAAAAAAAGCAGGCAGCTCGGCAGGAAAAGTGTTACTGGCGACAGTAAAGGGAGATGTCCACGACATTGGCAAAAATATTGTCGGAGTGGTGTTGCAATGTAATAACTATGAAATTATCGATCTGGGGGTCATGGTACCTTGCGATAAAATCTTGCAAACAGCCATTGACGAAAATGTTGATATTATTGGATTGTCTGGATTGATCACTCCATCACTGGATGAGATGGTGAATGTTGCTAAGGAGATGGAAAGACGCGGTTTTTCTCTTCCTTTAATGATTGGTGGTGCGACAACATCGAAAGCGCACACGGCAGTAAAAATTGAACCTAATTACAGCCACCCAACCGTTTATGTGCAGAATGCGTCAAGAACGGTCGGGGTGGTCGCTGCATTATTATCGGCCACACAAAAGGCTGATTTTGTCGCTAAAACACGCCATGAATATGAAGTGGTACGTCAGCAGTATGCGAGAAAAAAACCGCGTACGCCTCCCGTTTCCTTAGCGACAGCTCGTGCCAATGCATTGCAGCTTGACTGGCAACACTATACGCCACCTAAGCCGAACCAATTAGGGGTACAACAAGTTACAGCCAATATTGAAACTTTACGTAAGTATATCGACTGGACACCTTTCTTTATGACTTGGTCATTGGCGGGGAAATATCCACGTATATTAGAAGATGAGGTTGTCGGAGAAGAGGCAAGACGCGTTTTTGCAGATGCGAATGCCATGTTGGATAAACTCAGTCGTGAAAAATTACTGACTCCGAAAGGTATCGTTGGTTTATTCCCTGCTAATCGCCTTGGTGATGACATTATTATTTACCAAGATGAAACGCGACAGCATGAGCTATTACGTTGTTGTCATTTACGCCAACAAACAGAAAAAAAAGAGTACCCTAACTATTGCTTAGCAGACTTTATTGCCCCTGTGGATAGTGGTCTTGCTGACTATTTTGGTGCTTTTGCAGTTACCGGCGGTCTAGAAGAAGATGCACTCGCTAATGGGTATGATAATGCTCATGATGATTACAATAAAATTATGGTAAAAGCGCTATCCGATCGTCTTGCAGAAGCTTTTGCCGAATATTTGCATCAACAAGTGAGAACCAAGATTTGGGGTTACAGTCCTGACGAAGCGCTCTCTAATGACGAGTTGATTAGAGAAAAATATCAAGGAACACGACCTGCACCGGGATATCCGGCTTGCCCAGAGCACACAGAAAAAGCAAAAATTTGGCAACTGTTAAATGTAGAAAATCGCATTGGTATGAAGCTTACTGATGCTTACGCGATGTGGCCGGGGGCTTCGGTATCGGGTTGGTATTTTAGTCATCCTGAAAGTAAATATTTTGCCGTCGCTCAAATTCAAAAAGATCAGGTAGAAGATTACGCCAAACGTCGTGGTATGAGTATGAGTGAAGTTGAGCGTTGGTTAGCCCCTAATTTAGGTTATGAGCCTTAATTAAACGGTATCTGAAGATTGTAATAATGTAATAAATAACAAGGTGATAATCATATCCCCTTGTTATTTTCTCTCGCAGTTCCCATTAAAGATGTATAAGCTGTAAGCCTGTATCAGAAAAAAGGACATGATGATGAGTTATACTTTGTATCTTCAGCAAACCCCAACAGTTGGCACTAAAGTTCCTTTTCCTTCTTTAGCCAAAGGAAATTACCCATTAAATGAAGTTATCATTAATGCGTTTTTAAATCTGATGCAATTAACAGGGAATTTGGATACAGATGCATTATTAGATGAAAAAATGTTTGATAAGATTTGGCTTAAGGCTGAAATGACACCGGCGCGCATGGAAGAAATTGGTGACTATATTTATCATCATATTCCTACACATCCAGCCCCCCTAGAAGAAGAAATCACACTATTTAAGCAAGCTATGCAAGAAGAAGAGGCATTGTTAGCTAAAGAGAGTGAAAAAGAAGGGTGTATTCCAATTTATAAGTTTGCTACAAATGATGGTTGGATTGTGACACCGAAAGAGTGTGAGATTATTGCCTCAGCACTTACAGCTAAGCTTCTTGAAGATAACCATGTATTTGTGGAACAAGTGGCTAAGATGTCTCATATTGCATATCGCTCGTTAGAAATCGCGTTGATTGATTTTGGTAAATTTAATCAATTTGCTAAAAAATATGGTGGTTATCGGGTATATTAAACGATGAAAGTAGGCTTTTTATAAGGAGCCTACTTAAGATGACTAACAATTAGAGAATAATGATTAATACTTTACGTAACTACTTTATTTGATGGTTTTTCTTTATCTATTTTTTTGATAATATCAGAATATAATTTTGATTTTAAATTATCTTCTACATTTTTAAACCATATGTTGTCATATATTTTCTTCATGTTGTGAATGCATTGAATATCAATTTCACTGAAAGATATATTTTCCTTTTTTATATAAAATGGTTTATGTTCAACGTAATATAAAAAATCTATTGTGGTGATTTTAGATAATGATCTACGATTATTTAATTCAGTACGCTGTTTTATTAAATCATCCTTTATATCCTTTATATTACTTATATTGTTTGAAATATTAGATAATAATGTTTTATTCATATTTGTAATATCCTTTTGGGAAGAAGGATACGGTAGGTGTTTTGTCTTGAATGAATTCAAATCTCTTTTATATTGTTGTAGATTTTTATTTTCCTGATCAAGTATCCTATCAATAAATTCAATATTTTTTTCTATTTCACTAAGTCCTTTTCCTATCAATGGTTGTTTATTTATATT
>NZ_CAWQOK010000004.1:0-10237 GCF_963896075.1 Proteus sp. G4415 | reverse complement strand
TGGGGAATTTCAACAACTTTACTGTAATGGCGATAATTGGCTTTGTGTTTTTCCATATAGGCATCAAATTTAGGATCAGTTACACCGGGCGAATCTGTGGGATAGGCATTAGGGTCGACTTCCCATTCCACTAATACGGTTTGATTCGGTGTCCATTTTCTTGGCACCATAATGCAACAAGTTCCCATAGCCCCTCAGCCATAATTACCATTAACTTTAAACCAATTAACCGAAGTTCCCTTCACATGATTAAAACCATGTAAATTACCGGGGAGATATTCCACTTTGGGTTTTTGAATAAAGAGAAAATAGACGGCAATAAGGGCAATAATTACCCCGATAAATGCAAGTTTTTTGCGGGTTAATTTTGCGGACATATTGCAGTCTTTGGCATTTTAACGATATATGTTAATCAGTGAGGTAATTCATCACTAAAGCTTAATGTGATACCTTCCTCTTCATTAAAACCTAAAATTACATACTGTGATTTTTCAGTATTAGCTTGGCGTAAAAGCAGTTGCTGACTAAGAATCGGTAGAATTTGCTGATTAAGCAGACTATCAATATTACGAGCGCCTGTATCTGGTAGTAGACAAGCATCAACAATAGTGTCATAAAGGGTTTCTTCAACAATACCAGTTAAGCGGTAGTGAGTATAAAGTCGCTTAATTACGTTCTTTAATTTCATTTCAACAATGGTGCGTAACGCAGTAGCATCAAGAGGACGATAGATTAAAGTTTGGAAGCGAGCCAGTAATGCAGGTTGGAAATGGTCACGTAAAATAGGGCGAAGCGTTTCTTGCAAATCGCTATCGCTACTTAATGGTTCATCTTCTAATTGTTGCATTAAATAATCACTGCCTAAATTTGCAGTCATTAAAATAACTGTATTACGAAAATCAATTTCACGACCTTCACCATCACGCATAAAACCTCTATCAAAAACTTGATAGAATAGATTTAATACATCGCGGTGTGCTTTTTCAACTTCATCTAATAGTACAATACTATAAGGTCGTTTCCGTACTGCCTCAGTAAGTACCCCCCCTTGTCCATAGCCAACATATCCAGGAGGTGAACCCTTTAATTGGCTAACAGTATGAGCTTCTTGGTACTCTGACATATTAATAGTAATTAATGATTTTTGACCACCAAATAAGCATTCGGCTAATGCGAGAGCTGTTTCGGTTTTACCTACGCCACTTGGGCCTACTAGAAGAAAAACGCCTTGAGGGCCATTTTCAGAAACTAAGCCTGTTCTTGAAGCACGTAAACGTTGCGCTAAAGAAATTAATGCACTGTCTTGCCCTACAACATGTTTTGATAAGTTACTCTCTAGTTCTAATAAACCAATCTGTTCATCTTTAAGAAGGCTTGAAAGAGGAACACCTGTCCAGTCTGCGATCACTGTAGCGACAGTACGAACATCCACATCAGGATTGAGTAATGGAGCATCTTGTTGTAAATCTATCAGTTGTTGCTGTAATTGTGCTGAGATTTCACTATTTTCTATATTTTTTCTACTCTCAATCAACTGAATAATAATCTCTTTTTCTTGGTTAAAACGTTGTTCGAAATGCTCTAATTGGATAGCTAACTGTGCATCTTGTGCCGACAATTCAGATAGTTTGTTTTGATTTGTAGAATGCCCAATATTAATGTCATCAAGGATGGCTTTTTGTTCTAATTCAAGAGAATAACGTTTAGCTTTAATTTGAGTCAGCTCTTCCGGTAAAGTGTCTAAACTCATGCGAATACGCGCACTAGCGGTATCAAGCAAATCTACTGCTTTGTCAGGAAGTTGGCGACCCGTTAAATAGCGACGAGATAAAGTCACTGCTGCTTTTACCGCTTCATCAGTGATATGAACACCGTGATATTTTGCATAACGCGATTTGAGGCCTCGAAGCATTAAAAAGGCTTTTTCATCATCAGGTTCATCGACTTTAACGATTTGAAAACGACGCTCTAATGCCGCATCACGTTCAAAATATTGTTTATATTCAGACCAAGTCGTCGCGGCTATTGTGCGCAATTCCCCGCGGGCTAAAGCTGGTTTTAATAAGTTAGCAGCATCAGCGCCACCCGCTTGATTGCCTGCACCAATAATAGTGTGTGCTTCATCAATAAAAAGCAAAATAGGCGTTGGCGATTGCTGAACAGCATCTATAACATTTTTTAAGCGCTGTTCAAATTCTCCTTTTACACCGGCTCCGGCTTGTAATAAACCTAAGTCAAGAGTACGCAATGATGTAGTTTGCAAACTTATTGGAACATTTTTCTCTGCAATACGTAGTGCTAACCCTTCAACTAATGCTGTTTTACCTACCCCCGGTTCACCAACCAAAATAGGATTATTTTTACGACGACGAGAAAGAATATCGACCATTTGGTGTATTTCATCATCACGGCCAAAAACGGGATCTATCTCGCCAAGACGTGCTTTTTCTGTCACATCAATAGTGAACTTATTTAAGACAGCAAGGAGCGCATCATTTAATGTATCACCAATAATAGGAGAGTTGTCTGTAGCCTTTTTCTCGGCGTTAGCCTCGGAGGTGATAGATGTTTCAGGTAGATGGTTGTGCAAGTCAATTTGTTGAATTTCTGGTCTTTCATCGGATTGAGCATCTAACAATGGTCTTAATCGTTGTAGTTGTATTTCACCCAATGTCATTAACGGCCAAAGCGCATCTAATTGCACAAGAGAAGGTTTTTTTGCTATCGCGTTTAGCAAATGTACACTGCGAATATGTTCCACATCTTCATCTAAGGAAGCAATAACCCAAGCATTTTTTATGAGTTCTAATAATGGCTTTGATAATTGTGGTCGGCTTCGAACAGAATGAGGAAATTGATCAATCGTATCAAGAAGATCCTGCCAAAGTGCCGATAAATCCCATTCATAACGACGGGCTAAAACAGTGATATCACTTTCACCTTGTTCTAAAATTTTTAATAACCAGTGTTCAATAGTGACTTCAGCGTGGGCTCGTGTTTGGCATAGAGAGGCCGCAGCTTCAAGCGCTTTTGCACAATAAGGATTTAAGCGACGTAATAGCATGACAGATTGATTTTCCATGTTCTCTCCCAGTAATGAAATCCCTATTTGAGGGAATTTGGCACGCTACCGCCCTTAGCCATAAACCAAGGCTCATAAGGTCATATTCGTCATACTTCAAGTGGCGCATTGTTGACTGCACTTAAACGCTCTAGCCATATACTTTTGTATACCTCTAGAAGTTTATTCACTTGTTGTCTTGCCACATCTTGAATCATTTAGAATATAAAAGGGTAATAGTGTTTTAATAAAATCAGCGTGAGTGTTAGTCACAATTGTTTTAAAAACAGGCGGTTAACCGCCTGTTTATTTCAAGGTTACGCAGTGGCACGTTCATTCCATGAATCGGAATGAATGATATTGCCGTCTTTGTAAGTCCAAGTGATTTTTTCGTAACGCAATTCCACTTCTTCGAGGTGGTTGTGTTTTTCTTTTAGTGGATCTTTGATGTTGTGCATCTTAGGTGCCACTTTTACCACTTTGACGTTTTCAAGTGTGGTATTGAAATATTCTACTTCTTGACCCGCATCATCAATGCGATACCATTTGAATTCAGCCTTTTTCAAGGTTTGTCCAGTGGTAACCGCTTTGTATAAATAAGGGCTAGAAGCATCAATTTCTTTGACAAAAATGAACGGGGTGTGAATACGTGTACCCGTTAATTTACCGGTATTGTTATCAGTTGGAATATATAAGTTATGATCTTGGGCAACGACTTCGATGCTACCTTCACGATCTTGTACATTTACAGAGCCTTTGATGTCAGCATTACCGTCATCTTTTAGCCAAAGGTAAATAGGAATAGCCATTATTACATCTCCTTTTTAAGGGTTAGTTGCCACCATCCGTCAGTGGCGTTAGGTCATCAGCTAATACCTGACAAGCATCAGCTTGAGGTATTAAGCGAATTTCAACTCGTCGATTACGAGCCCGTCCATCCAGTGTTGAGTTATCTGCTACAGGTTGATGTTGACCATATCCCTGTACAGCAAAACATGAAGGTGCGATATCACTGGTTTTGATCATCCAATCACGAACGGCTTCTGCTCGCTTTAGCGAAAGTTTCTGATTAAATTCAGGATTACCGGTATTGTCGGTATAACCAGAAATGACAATTAACCATCCTGGCTTTGCTTTGATATTAATAAGCGCATCCACTAATACTTTGGTTGCTTCATTTTTTAATTCATATTGACCTGTAGCGAATAGTGCTAAGCTATCTAATGTCACCATTTCCGGCCCTTTTTGAATAATGACAGGAGCGGGTGGTGGAGGCGGTGGCGGTGGTGACCATGAGCTTAGTACTGTATGCAAATAAGGTAAAATGGCGTTTCCTTGGTAAAGGGCTAAGGAATAACGTGCGGGATTTCCCTCCCGTTGCCATTGTGAAAGTAGTGTTGCATCCGACATCAGTTGTTGATAAGCCACTTTTTTGGGCTCTAAAGCATCGGCGGATAGGCGATTAAAATGATGAATATCATTGCCCATATTATAAACTAACTGTTTATTGTGATAGTAACTACCCGCTAAAGCCCCAACTAGAAAGAGGCCACATAGAGCACCAGAGATACCAAGCAGAGTCTCTACCTGAAGTAAATTAGTATCATGAGTTAGATGCTCAATAAGTACATCAGGAAGCATTAAAGTATTATTGTTAACTGTGAGAGTCGGCGGAATAATTGGCAACAGTCCGGTTTTGTGCTGAATAAATTGTGCCCAACTATTATTCTCTGCCGGAGAAACTGAGGTAAATCGTAAAGCCCATGCAGAAGGAGATAGCGTAGGAATACCAGACTCTACTGCGGTTAACCGAGGCGTAAATTCACTATTTAGCCATGCAAGTAAGTTATCTAACCATAAGCTGTAAGCAAATTGGTGTTCTTCATTGGGGATCTGTGTAGATAACCAAGCTGATAAAGGTTGTGGTGAAATTTCATCGGAGACAACCTGTAACTCTTGTTGACTGCTACGATAAGTTAACCAAGGGCTGGTTGCATTATCATTAAAAATAGAAAATGCGGTCATTGCTGGTGGATTGAGATAGAGCGAAACCCAAAAAGGCAATGTTTTACCGACTTTTTTATTACATTGGGCAATCGCTCTACGCCAGTTAAGTAACTCTTGTGTCATATCTTCAGACACACTCATTTGCTCAGGAAATACGGCATAAAGTAAAGATAAGCGACTTAACTGAGACGGCAAAGTATCAATAATTTTTTGAATGATATTGAGTAAATCTACAGGGGAAGATGCACAGATATACCAACCCTTTGCTGTTTCCCTGTGTGCTGTTTGTCCTTGGGAAAGAGTTTGCGCTTGTCCACAAACAACAATAACAGCTCCCCGGTAATGTTCTGGAGGGAAAGATGCTAACGGAGTTGATTCTATAGAAGATTGTTCTCTGGAACGGCGGAAAAACCATCCACACAGCGCTATTGTGATCAGCACAATAAAAGCTGTGAAGAAATAGGAAATCTCTTTACCAAAAGACCAGAAACCCCATATTAACCATAGCAATAAGCTTGCTGAAAACAATGTAATACATTGTTTTATCCGATTCCTTTGCATCACTATCCTTGCGTTACCCATTGTTGAAGTAAATTATCTAATGACGCAGAAAAGCCCCACCACAAGGCGGCAATAACAATAAAACCACCTACCCAAGTTAACCAATACAAATGACGGCGATTAATTCGATGTTTTGGCTTTATGACTAATGGAAGTTGGCTTGATAATGCATAAGCTGGAAGTTGATTATTGAGTAATGCGATAATTTGTTCACGCTCAGGCGCGTCTGTTTGGCGGTATTTACCAACAAAACCTAGAGTAATGATGCGATGAAAACAGACAAGAACATCTTGATTAGGAGAATGTTCATTTAAAATATTTTTTAGTCTATCCCATAATTTATCGCCTGCTTCTAGCGTATTAAAATATTTTGCTTGCAGGGGGGATTGTAACCATTGCATATAACCATCATCACGCGAACTTCTATTCATGACACTCTCATCAATCAAAGCACATTGTCCATAAAGCATATTTTCAATCGCTTGTTGAGAATAACCATGCTCAGTCAATTGTTGGCGAGTTTTATCGATAAGCTCACAAACTCGTTTATAAAAGGTTTTACCATCGTGAATTTCTGCCCCTTGACGTAACTGGCATACCATTAACCAAGTATCAGCGAAGATGACATCAATGGTGTTATTCTTATCTGTTTTTATATTCGTTATCATGAGCGTAAGACCGCAAAAAGTTCGAGTTGAATTTCACCCAAGGTTCCCGGTACATAAAAAGCACAATGACCAGATGCGAGCATCGCTTGCCCCGCCGGATTATTTAGCTCTAAGGCAAAATAGTGATTCTCTAAGCGTAAAGGGATCGCTGCAGGAACATGAGTTAAAGGTTGTAACGGAATACCGTTTAAAGCCACGTTGACAACACTTGCAACATCATCATTACTACCAGCCTTACACAATAATGGGAACTGTGTGATTAATAGGTGAGCTGGCAATGAAGAACGAACAGAAAGATAGAAATCAGCCTCTTCACGGAGTCGAGCATCATGTAATTCACCACGCCAGAATGGCCCTTCTTTTTCAAGAGAAATAGTAATAACTCGTGAAGGTAAACTCGCTTCTAAAAGCGTATTGAGTAGATTGAATAAAGGTGGAAATACCTTTTCAGGTGATTCATGTTGATAAAGAGGAATATCGCTATTTTCATGTTCTAGTGAAAATGTAAGTAATGCACCAGCAAGTCGAACTAATTCTCGATAAAGAAGTTCTGGGTGGCGTCCCATAGAGGACATAAATTCAGTTAACACAGGCTCTGCACTATTAATGGCATTTAATAGCCAAAATAGAGAAACGTCAGCAACGGCAAAATCAGCCATCTGCTCATTATTTTCTCGTCGCATAGTCATTAGACGGCGGCGTTTTGCCACTAATCGGTGCATAAATTCTGAAAATAATGTAGTCAGTTCGTTACTAGCATGGCAACTAAGTAATGGGGGAATAAAATGTTTATCTATTTCCCAAGCGCCTTGACCATTACGAATAAGTTTTGCCACAGGGCAAGTCATGTAAGCACTATTTTCTTCATGGGCATAACGTAAAGTAATAGCATGACGTAATACGGCGATATCGGTTTGTTCTTGACCGATTAAATCTTGAACTTTTACCCATTCTTGATAGAACTGCAGTGGCCTTTCTGTGCGCCCTTCTTGCATTAAATTACCACCATTAGCTTGTAATAGAGGCAATGCTAGTACGATATCTAATGTTTGATGTTGAGAATAATGACTAAGGTCGTTCACTGGCGGTAAATTATCAGCCAGTGTGGTATCTATCAGTGTACCATCAGGGAAGCGCACGACTAACTTTTGTGCGCTAAGGCGTGAAATTGTAAGTGCACTTTCATCAAATTCTGCACTGATCACGCCCCATGTTGATGCAATAGTCATATTAGCGATGGTGCTAATTAGATAGTTATCCCATCGTGCTTGTTGTTGGAATTGCTGAGGGGCCAAAAAGGCCCCATCACTCCAGAGGGGGCGATAAATTTTCATCCTTGTTTTCCCTTACGCTTATGCTTTTGCTTTTGGCATTTGAGACACTAACGATAAATCTACGTCCATTCCTTCAACTTGGAAATGAGGTACGGCGTACAGTTTCACTCTGAAGAAACCAGGATTATCATCGATATCTTCTACAACAACTTTTGCATCACGCAGTGGGTGTGAAGCTTGTAAATCATCACTAGGGTCTGTCATCTCAGTAACTAAACCACGAACCCAGTTATTTAGTTCCAGTTCTAATAAACGGCGATCTTTTGTTGTACCGATATTTTCACGTTGAATTAATTTCAAATAATGGGCAATGCGCGAAAGCAGGAAAATATAAGGTAAACGAGCATTAATACGGCTATTTGCAGTGGCATCAGCAGTATCATAGAGCGCGGGTTTCTGTGCTGAGTTAGCAGAGAAGAAACATGAGTAGTCACGGTTTTTGTAGTAAGAAAGAGGAATAAAACCAAGGTTAGAAAATTCAAACTCTCGTGTTTCTGGGATCATTACTTCAGATGGAATTTTAACTTGGCTACCAGTACCTAAATCATAAAGGTGAATAGGCAAGTCTTTTACTGCCCCACCAGCCTGAGGCCCACGAATTTGGACACACCAACCATTATTGATAAAACTTTTTACCATATTAGCGGCAAAGGCGAAGGTTGCATTAGTCCATAAATATTTTTCATGATCTGGACCTTTAACTTCCTCAACATAATTAAAACTACGTACAGGTACAGTATCAGGACCATAAGGAAGACGACCTAACACACGAGGCATCGTTAAGCCGATATAGCGTGCATCATCAGAGTCACGGAAAGATTTCCATTTAATATACTCTGCACGATCAAAATAGTTGCTGATATCTTTAATTGCAGCAACTTCTTCCATGGACTCTTTACCAAAAAAGGCAGGACCAACAGAGCCTATGAATGGCATATGTGCAGAAGCAGAAACTTTCGCAATATTACGTAGTAACGCGATATCTTGAGGACCACGATCAAATTCATAGTTAGAAATAATAGCGGCAATAGGTTCGCCACCTGGAGTATCGTATTCTTCGATATAAGTATGGTGATAAAGGCCACTTTGGATTGTTTCTGGGCAATCCTCAAAATCTTGGCGTAAATCATCTTTAGCTATATCGAGTAGCTCAATTCTAACATTTTGTCGGAAATCGGTGCGGTCGACTAAAAATTTTAATCCGCGCCAAGCTGATTCAATTTTTTGAAAGTCAGAGTGATGCATGACTTCATCGAGTTGTTGACTAATTTGTTTATCTAAATCAGCAATATGATGATCAAGCAAATTTCTATCTAAACGCTCAACTTTCTGACCTGATGATTTTAAACGGTCAAGAAAAACTTGCACAGCTGCAGTTACACGTTCATCGGCTGTAGTATCTGCAAGGGCACTATTATCCTGAAATACATTAATATCACTCATTTCAGAAATAGGGGTTAGGTTTATTTTTTCAAATAAAGAAGCATAAACTCCACCTTGAGTGGATTCATTAAGTACTGTTGTTGTGCTATTTGTTGACACGTTTTCGCTATTGACTGACATAAGCATAATCCTTTAGAAAATCCAATTAATCTTTTTTCGGTGCGAGTTGAGCTAACTCTTCACGTAATTCATCACTAAGCGCGGGATCTTTGAGGATGTTTTCTAATTCACGGCGGAAAGTGATGTTATCAAGAAGGTTGGATTTTAAATCGCGTAGTAGATTACGCATTGCGAGCATTGCTCGTAGTTGAGGAATTTGGCGTGCAACTTGTTCTGGTTCAAAATCAGCCATATCTTTAAATGACAAATTCACACTTTCTTCACTGCCATCATTTGCTAAGGTGTTTTTTACTGTAAGATTAACGGAAGGAGAAAATTCAGCAAGAACACTATTGAAATTATTCTTGTTAATATTAACTTTTTCCCTTTCCGATAAAACCCGTTTATCTTTTCCGTTGCTGTAATCACCGACCGCGAGAAGTTTTAGTGGCAATTCCACTTTCTTTTGAGCTCCCCCCGTATGGAGGTCAAGTTTAATATTGACACGGGCTTTTGGTACTTCGTTTTGAAAGCTATCGGACATAACAAAATCCTTGTTTTAAAGTAAATATTAGAACCTCTGAGTGGGTGATGGTTAATGTAAAATCAACAACTCAAAATGTATTATATAAATAAACCATATGAATATTAGAATAGATTAGTTTGAATAGGTCAATTATTTTTAATTGTTTTAGGTGATCCCTCACAAAAAAAGCAGAAAAATACCTTATATGAGTAAAGTACTCATATTTAGAGTAAGATTAATTTATGTATTCATATTATGAACAGCTTTATTTGAGAAGTTTGCTTAATGTTTTTTAGGTGTTATCATTAATGTTTTTTATATCTATGTTGTTTGGTAGATAATGATTCATCATATTGATAAATAAAGTAAATATGATACTAGGATAGTAAACATTATATTTAGTAAGTGTTATTTTTGTTTTATACTTATTTTGATTTCAATTTACTAAACTAACAGTTAGTAGTTAGTAGGATGGGATAAGTGGCTCACTGTAGCAATCGATTTTTATTTGAATTTATTATAAAATATCTCACACAAT
>NZ_CAWQOK010000003.1:0-21582 GCF_963896075.1 Proteus sp. G4415 | reverse complement strand
TTATTTTGTTTATTTCATTGATTTCATTAGTTTTTATCAACAACGAAAACTTACCTCTAAAATATAAAATTGCACTTAGCGGTGGGATGATATCTTTTATCTATATATTTAGCGCATACCATTCATTTGGTAGTCTATATCTAGCAAACAAAATAACATATGTATTTATAAAAATAAAAATAAAAAAACTAATCACTTACATTTTCAGAAAGTAATAATCTAAACTTATTTAGCGATTATTTTTACTTCAGAGCTAGTTAAAAGAAAAGATAAGAAGCCCCCTCCTGAAAGAAGTTTCAATTAATACCTAAGTAATAGTAGCCTCATACTTTATATATTCACAGTATCAATTCAATGCTCCCTTATTCAAATTATTTGGATCCTCAGATTAAATTCCTCCGCTTTTTTACTTAGCTTAATTGCGTAAACTGTGTTCAACAACTTTAGAGAAGGAAACACATTATGATTTATTTACGCAAAGCAAATGAAAGAGGCCACGCTAATCATGGTTGGCTAGATAGCTGGCATACCTTCTCTTTCGCAAGCTATTACGATGCTAACTTTATGGGATTTTCCGCCTTACGCGTCATTAATGAAGATAGAGTGATGCCCGGTGAGGGTTTTGGTACCCATCCTCATAAAGATATGGAAATTTTAACCTATGTGCTTGAAGGTAATATTGAGCATAAAGATAGTATGGGTAATAAAGAAAATGTACCCGCCGGTGAATTTCAAATAATGAGCGCAGGTACAGGTATCACTCATTCCGAGTACAACCCAAATAGTGATAAAGGCCTGCATTTTTATCAAATTTGGATCATGCCTGATACCACCGGTATTACACCACGTTACGATCAACGTCGTTTTAATACCACAGAGAGTAAACAGCTTATTTTGTCACCAGATGCACGTGATGGCTCGTTAAAAGTGTTCCAAGATATGACGCTGTGGCGTTGGAACCTAAAAAAAGGAGAAGAGGCACAATATCAGCCAGAAGCAGGAAGAAATATTTGGTTGCAAGTCGTTAAAGGAAAGATAGCAATTAATGACATTATTGCGACCACCAGTGATGGCATCGCCATCGCGAATGAAGATATTATCTATTTCGTTGGTGATGAAGACAGTGAAGTCTTGCTGTTTGACTTACCTCCTGTAACAGCATAGTTGGGCTACCAACCTAAAGCCACTTTTTCTCAAACAATTTATTTCACTTTGTTTTCTTGTTAACTCCCTGAGATGTCTTTCATCTCAGGGAATTTTTTATCAATAAAACCAATAACTAGCGTTTAGGGCCCACTTTTGTTAACGCTTGCCCTACTGGCGTATCAGTATATTTATCAAAGTTTTTCACAAAGCGATCAGCAAGATCGTCCGCTTTAACATCCCATTGTGCTTTATCCGCATAGGTGTCTCGAGGATCTAAAATTTCGCTATTAACGCCAGGAAGCGCTGTTGGGATCGCCAAATTAAATACAGGCAGAGTTTGAGTCTCCGCTTTATCAATATCACCATTTAAAATGGCATCAATTATCGCTCGAGTATCTTTAATTGAAATACGTTTGCCCGTACCATTCCAGCCCGTATTCACTAAGTAAGCTTGTGCTCCACAAGCCTGCATACGTTTTACTAACACTTGAGCATATTGTGTTGGATGGAGTGATAAAAATGCTGCCCCAAAACACGCAGAGAATGTCGGTGTTGGCTCTGTCACACCACGCTCTGTGCCAGCAAGTTTCGCAGTAAAGCCTGATAAGAAGTGATATTGTGTTTGCTCGGGTGTTAAACGAGCAACCGGAGGTAGCACCCCGAAGGCATCGGCGGTTAAGAAAATGACTTTTTTAGCATGACCCGCTTTCGATACCGGTTTGACAATATTATCAATATGATAGATTGGATAAGATACACGGGTATTTTCTGTTTTTGAGCCGTCATCAAAATCAACACTACCATCTGCTAATACCACGACATTTTCTAATAAGGCATCACGTTTAATGGCACCGTAAATATCTGGCTCAGCTTCTTTTGATAGATGGATAGTTTTAGCGTAACAACCTCCTTCAAAGTTGAATACACCATCATCATCCCAGCCATGTTCATCATCACCAATCAGTTTACGCTTAGGATCTGTTGATAATGTCGTTTTACCTGTCCCTGACAAACCAAAGAAAATGGCTACATCACCACTTTCGCCAACGTTTGCCGAACAGTGCATAGAAGCAATACCCTTTAATGGCAGGAAGTAGTTCATCATAGAGAACATACCTTTTTTCATCTCTCCGCCATACCAAGTACCACCAATTAACTGAATGCGTTCAGTTAAGTTGAAAGCAACGAAATTTTCAGAGTTTAATCCCTGCGCTTTCCAATTTGGATTGGTACATTTAGCACCGTTCATCACAATAAAGTCAGGTGTAAAATTTTCTAACTCTTCTTGCGTAGGGCGAATAAACATATTCTTAACAAAATGCGCCTGCCAAGCCACTTCGGTGATAAAACGCACTTTTAATCGCGTATCTGCATTAGCACCACAAAAGGCATCAACGACAAACAAACGTTTGCCTGATAGCTGCTCAGTAACTAATGATTTTAAATCAGCCCATACTTGCGGTGAAAGTGGTTTATTATCATTTTTACCTTTGCCCTGATCAGCCCACCACACAGTATCACGAGTAACATCATCACGAACAATGTATTTATCTTTCGGAGAACGTCCAGTAAAAATCCCCGTATCAACAGCAATAGCGCCTAACGAGGTTAATGTGCCTTTCTCATAACCTGTTAATCCTGGCTTAGTTTCTTCTTCAAATAATAAGTCATAGCTAGGGTTATAAATGACTTCACTAATGTCATGAATACCGTACTGCTCGAGATCCTTAGGGGTAAGACCTTTAACGTTCATAGTTTTGCTCCTGATAAATAGGCTTTTCTATGAGCATTATTAAGGTGTTACAACTAATTAACAGCGATTGTTATCAATATTTTGAAAATTTATATTTTTTTTATGTTAATAACGAGAACTAATGCACAAATCTACAGAAAAATTGTTGAATAAAAAAGGACGCAAAATAGCGTCCTTTAGGGTGATTTACGTTGCTAAATCGAATCAGTGCAAATTAGAGCTAGATAATTTATTGATATTATTAATATCTTCTTCAGTGAAGATATAATGAGCACCGCAATATTCACACTCCATATCAATTTTACCCTGTTCTTGTAACAGATGAGCTACATCTTCTTTAGATAATGTTACTAATGTATCTTCACAACGTTTACGAGAGCACGTGCAATGGAACGCTATCGGCTGTGGATCATATAATGTCACATCTTCTTCATGATATAAGCGATGTAAAATCTCTTTAGTATCAAGTGTAAACAGCTCTTGAGCCTTAATGGTGTGCGTAAGTTGTGTTAATAGCTCAAAGTGTTCTGCTGTCTCATCAGCACTATGTTCTGCACTCGCAGGTAAGGCTTGTAATAACATACCTGCACCCGCCGCTTTTCCATCTTGCAGACCTGTGCGGATAAAGACACGGGTAGGTAACTGCTCTGATTGATTAAAGTAGTTATCAATACAAGCTTCTATCGTTTCACCATCCAACGCTACAATACCTTGGTAACGCTCACCTTTTTTAGGTGTGATGGTAATAACCATAAAGCCATTGCCCATCATCTCTTTTAAGCTGCTACCGGCTTTAACATCATCACTAAAACGTGCAACACCGCGCATCTGTTGTTCATTATTGCCGTTAATAACCACTAATCGTACTGGGCCATCACCTTGTAATTGAACGGTAATATCACCATCAAATTTCAGCGTAGCTGTTAACAAACTTGTCGCGACCAATAAATCACCTAACAGGTGTTGAACTGGCTCAGGATAATGATGATTTTCAAGTATTGATTGATAGGTTTCCGTTACGGTAACTAATTCACCACGTACCGCGCTTTTTTCAAATAAAAAGCGTGATAAAGCGTCTTTTTTAGACATAATCTTCTCTCATTGCTGGGGAGCGGTTTAATCCGATCCTGGTAAATTTGTCTGTTTCAAGCGAAGTAAGGTGCGTCTTTCCTTTTTATCAGGTCGACGTTCGGGATGAGGCATCGTTAACGCATTCATTTTTCTTGCTAGAGCGATTTTTTCTCTCTTGGCAATACTCTCTGGTGTTTCACAATAGAGCAATTGTGCTTGGGCCGCCCCTAGGCGCTGTGCACTCACCATTAAGACTGTAACTGTCCGTTCATCATTACCTTGTCGTAAGCGTATTTCAGCCCCAACTTCAACATTTTTACTTGGCTTGCCTCGCACACCATTGTAATGGACTTTACCCCCTTCAATCATAGTGCGAGCAATGGCACGCGTTTTATAAAAACGTGCAGCCCAAAGCCATTTATCTAAACGGACAGCGCTTTCTTGCGATGGTTGACTCATCCCTTTCTCTCCTTAACTTCAACTTCTTCATGAAGGCGATAGAGTAAACACATTGCCTTCCACAACAAGGAACTTACTGAGGAGGGCGATAAAAACAGTGCTCGTAATATTGACTGATTTTATGCATGCGTTGATTATTTTGTCGCCGGCGCCGGATGATAAAAAATAAATTCAGGATCAAAAATCCAATAGCAAAGAATAATAATAACGTATTACCGATATAATATAACAGGGTCATTGAGTCAGGCATGCTATGCAAAAAGATTTGTAACGTGCCATTCGCATCAATTACCATCCCCGTTATTACACCTCCAGTATTAAAAGGTGTGTGTAATAAAATATCAGATAATCGCTGTAATTCTCGCCATTGCTCTAATGGTGTAGGTTCAAATACAGAGTTGGTATTTGAAGCATAATCAACGAGCTGTTTTCTTTCATCACTGATTAAAAGCACACCACCCGGTGGTGGACTATTTAACAGTATTGCGGCCTTATCTATTTCTCGGTAGATAAAAGATGATGTGGTGGTGTCAACGAGCTTTTCCAAGGCCTCAGCACTAACAGCACGTAATAAAACATTGGTTCCTGTTAATTTGCCACTTTCTGCACGTTGAACTAATGATGGCCAATCATTGACATTACTTAGGTTTACCAAGGCCATTTTAAGCCGAATACATTCATTTTCTCTCGGGCATAAATCTTGTGTTTTCAAGATAATGCCATCAAAATTATCCAAAAGATTCATGCCAGATTTAGTAATAGCTTGACCTAAGCTTGGGTTTACACGGTTGTTAGAAACGGGGTGTAGCTGCTCTTCAACCAAATATAATAATGCTGCCGCTTTTTCAATCGTACTAGACTCAGGCATTGGCATTGGGTTGCTGTTGTTCCAATAAATCCCCGAACAATCAAAAGGTGCAAATATTGTTTTATTATTCTTACTGGAAAGGTTTGGAGGCATATAACACATTCCGACACCTTTGGCCTGAATAATATCCCCTACATGCAACTTGGCCGTTTCTAACTCCGTAAAGTTAGTCACTAAATGAGGTTCACTCTCTTTTATCCATGAAAAAGTTAACTTCATTGATAATGATAACGGTTGATAGAGATACAGCATACCTATAATAAATAGGCTACAAACAACAAAGATAATATTTTTAATGTAACGCTTATACGGATAGTTTTTTTCTTCATCATGCAATGATAAATAAGGCCCTTGCTTGATAACATGATGATTAGGATACATTTCTAAATAGGTCACCTTATCAATATCATTTTGAATATAAGGTTCCCAATGTGGAGGATAAACTAAATCAATTCCCCCCAACGAAATATTTTTTACCTGCCCATGATCAAAATTACCAAACAGTCCCCAGCGTTTTAAACGCCCTTTAAAACATTGTACTTCTTGTTTTCGTGATTTGATGATGGGTCGATAAATAAGAAACAAGCCTAAAACAAGAAAAGTCCCTCCCGCAGCCATTATCCAAGGGAGAAAGACTTGTGGCATCATTAATGCCGTTAACCATAAGATTAACCCTAAGCAAATTAACGAGCCATTCCAAAAACCTGAAGAATGATGTAACCGATACTCTTCGTTGGTTTCTTGGCGAATATGTAATAAATGCGCCGCATCACCTTCATTTTTCT
This sequence comes from Proteus sp. G4415, assembly GCF_963896075.1. NCBI lineage: Bacteria > Pseudomonadati > Pseudomonadota > Gammaproteobacteria > Enterobacterales > Morganellaceae > Proteus > Proteus sp. G4415. The sequence goes on along the minus strand of NZ_CAWQOK010000003.1, from coordinate 15,500 downwards.
GGATAGTGGAAGTGCCATTTGACAGTATGGGTTCAGAAAGTTGTTTTAAACTTAACGCAGAAAAATGTGATTTTTCATCTTTAAGAAAATGGCCATTCACACCAATGACAATGGGGATAGAAGGAGTACAAACGACATCGAGGACATTTTCTTGTTGCAGATAAGGCACCAGTAATGGAGGAATATGGATCTCTACCGCATCAATGTAATAGCGCCAATGATTGAGCCCCTCTGATGATCCCGCAAACCGATTAACAATATTACGCAGTGTCGTAACGACTTCACCTTTAGTGGGTATTTCAGGAAAGTTTTGTAACGAATACCCAGAAGAAAACTTAGAGGTGCCAAAATAGGACAAATAGTCACTAATTACCCCATAATCATCTTGTGTTAGTTTACGGTAAGTCGGTTTGGCGAGGGATGGAAGATGATATGAGCCATCAAGCCGCCTTCTTTTAAAGAATAGAAAGGCGGCCATTATAAATAGGCTAATCATGAAGATAGCCAATATAATGACTGATAATCTCATTTTTTCCCCATACTCATGCTGGTGTTGCTTAGTAACAATAACAAATTTGAAATGCCACCTAACATAAGGCAATTCCTATTCTTTAGTTCTATTTTTTTATTAAAATACAATGAATTATATTTGTGTTGTTGCGTTATAATTTATATATATTATCAATTTTATATCCGCCAACCATGCCATTTTCAGATAAAATAGCGCATCAATAAATAATAATACTCCCAAAAAATCAATCAATAACTGGGTTTAGTAGCGGAGTGTACTCAATTTTCACTAAAAAGCTAAATCTAATTGTTGGATTTATTTTATCATTAATGTGTTAAATTCAGGTTAATCTCTATTCCTATCAGGGGCTGTTATGAAAGAACTAAAAAAACCGAATATACTCAATATTGATAACATTGCCCGTTCTCGGTTATTTCAGATCCAATCCGTTAATCTGGAATTTAGCAACGGCGAAAAACGTATTTATGAACGAATGAAACCCGCTAACCGGGAAGCGGTAATGATAGTCCCTATCATCAATGATGACCTGATCCTTATTCGTGAATATGCTGTTGGCATCGAAAATTATGACTTTGGCTTTCCCAAAGGGGCTATTGATGCGGGTGAAACCCCATTACAAGCGGCCAATCGTGAATTAAAAGAAGAAATTGGCTACGGTGCCGGCTCTTTAACCGAGATAGCTAAACTGTCTATGGCGCCCTCCTATTTTTCCAGCAAAATGAACATTGTTATTGCTCAAGATCTCTATCCTGAACAATTAGAAGGCGATGAGCCTGAGCCGTTAGTTCAAATACGTTGGCCTATCGCCAAGATGATGGACTTATTAGATCATCCCGACTTTACCGAAGCTCGTAATGTCAGTGCACTCTTTTTAGCACAACGTTATTTGCAACAAGTTTGTCCAAAATAATAATTGGCTCGCGATATCCAGATAAAATTAAGGCCACCAAATAGGGAGGCCTTGATATCTATCATCTCTTTTTATTAGAAAATAGCGCGTTACCACGCTTTCACCGCATCACCTTTATAAACTTCTTGCGCTTTTTGCAAAATTTCATCACTTTGGAAAACCGCGACGAGTTTTTTTAATCGTTCGTTATCTTTGTCTATGGCTCTGGCAACAATCAAATTAACATAAGGAGAATCGGTATTTTCCATAAATAAACCATCTCGTTTGGCTAATAATCCCACTTGTGAAGAGAAGTTATTATTGATGATGGAAAGGTAAATATTAGGATCACTTAACGTACGAGTTAGTTGTGGTGTATCAATTTCTGCAAATTTAAGTTTCTTAGGGTTTTCAATAATATCAAGTGTCGTTGGTAAATACCCCACCCCATCTTTTAATTTAATCAATCCTTGAGCCTGCAGTAATAATAAACTACGACCTAGGGTGGTTGCTTCATTAGAAATAGCGACAGTAGCACCATCAGGAAGCGCCTCTATGGTTTTGATTTTATTTGAATAAGCTGCAATAGGAAAAATAAAGGTTTTACCTATGATTTCAAATTGATAACCACGCTCTTTGCTTTGAGCTTCGTAGTAAGGTACGGTTTGGAACGCATTCACATCAACATCATTATTACGCAAAGCTTCATTAGGTAACACGTAGTCATTAAAGGTGATCACCTTGATATCTAATCCCTGCTTTTCTTTTGCCAGCTTAACAACTTCATCCCAAATTTGCTGATCTGGCCCTGTATTTATTGCCACTTTTAACGGTTTATCACCTTCATCTGGTGAGCAAGCGGTTAAAACCAATGAAGTACAGGCCAAAAGCACCACTAATAATAATTTTCTCATCTTCTCTCCAATAATCGACCATGTCACTCTTATTATTTATAACTTATTGTTATTATTAAGTTTAATGTTTTTATTATGCTATCAAGGGGACTACTTATACTATATAACAACACGTATTTAGACATCTAGACGTTTAGATAGTTATTTATAACGGGAAAGAGTGGAGAGATCAAAATAGATTTACACACAAAACATGAAATATTTTCATGTTGGAAGATGAGATGTATCTATATCTATTTATTAGATAACAAAAAGCGGGAAAAACAATCTGTTATCCCGCTTTAGTTATTCGTTAGATCGCTATTTAATCTAACTTTTTGTTTATTATATTAATCAAAATAGCTCGTTAGATTCGCCATTATCCTCAAAGATCCGTGTACCCACTTCACTTTTTGCTTTTTCTGTTGGCTGAGTGCCTTCAATAAAATACTCTTTCATTGATGGTCCATCTCCCGCCAACTTACCGGTATTGCGATCGATTTGAACAGCAACAACGCCTTTTGGCATCGGCATCATTTGTACCGGAACACCTTCTAAAGCAACTTTCATAAAGTCATTCCAAATAGGTTGTGCCGTTTTGGCACCCGCTTCACCACCCGTTGCGGCAGTTCGCCCTAAATTGCGACTACTATCATCAAAACCAATCCATGCAGTCGCCACAATATTAGCACCATATCCAGAGAACCAAGCATCTTTAGAGCTATTGGTCGTTCCTGTCTTACCACCGATATCTTGACGTTTTAAATCTCGCAATGCACGCCATCCTGTACCAGACCATCCCGGCTCACCAACGAGATTGGTTCTTAACGCATCATGCATTAGAAACGCCAGTGGCGTACTTATCACATGAGGAGCATATGGGCTTTCTTTGACTGTTTCAGCAAGAGGTGCTTGCTCTAACTCAATATCAGGCGCCGTTTCTGCCGGTTGCGCTTGCTGAGATTGTGCGACGTTTTCCATATAATCATCAGATAATGCAATAGAGCGCGTAGTATCACCATAAATCACGGGGATATCGGTACATTCAGGACAAGCGACTTTCGGCTCAGCAGTAAAGATCACTTCACCATCAGCATTTTCAATACGCTGAATAAAATATGGCTCAATGAGATACCCACCATTTGCCATTACCGCAAAACCTCGAGCCATTTGCATTGGTGTAAATGAAGGTGAGCCTAAAGCTAATGACTCTGTTCTATCTATATTTTGATTAGGAAAACCAAAACGCAATAGATAATCTGCAGCGTAATCAACCCCCATCGCCCGCATAGCGCGCACCATAACTACGTTTTTAGATTGACCTAAACCTTGACGTAAACGAATAGGCCCTGCATAAGTAGGTGGTGAGTTTTTAGGGCGCCAATCAGTTCCAGCTCCCGCATCCCAACGACTAATAGGTAAGTCATTTAGTAATGTCGATAATGTTAACCCTTTATCTAATGCTGCCGCATATAAGAAAGGTTTGATATTTGAACCAACTTGACGTAACGATTGAGATACGCGATTAAACTTACTCAATTCAAAATCAAAACCTCCCACCAGCGCAATAATACCGCCATTAAGTGGATCTAATGCGACAAAAGCTGCATTAACCTCAGGAAGCTGTGCTAATAACCAATCGTTTTCACTATTTTGTCGTACCCAAATTTGCTCACCAGCATGTACAACAGCATCAACTTTGCTCGGCGTGGCCCCTTGAGCCGTATCAGAAATAAATTTACGCGCCCAACGAACCGCTTTTAAATCGAGTGTTATTTTATCGCCATTTTTTAATACCACCTGAGCTTCTTTAGCATCAGCGGATAACACCACTGCGGGGATTAATGGGCCATAAGTCTGTATACCCTTTAGCTTATCGTTAATGGCTTTATCATCCCAAGGAGTTTGCCCTGCATGCCACAGCACCTCTTGAGCACCGCGATAGCCATGGCGCATATCATAATCAATAACATTATTACGTAGCGCTTGTTCAGCGGCTAATTGATCTTTGCGGATAACTGTAGTGTAAATTTTATAACCATCCGTATAGGCATTTTCGCCATAGCGCTGATACATCTCCATTCTGACCATTTCAGTCAAATAAGGCGCTGAAAAATCAATTTGTGGGGCGTGATATTTAGCCACAATAGGCTCAGCTTTAGCACTGTCATACTCTTCGCGGGTAATATAGTTCTCTTCCAACATGCGTTGTAACACTAAATTACGGCGTTTTAAGGCACGATCATACGAATAAAGTGGGTTTAGTGTCGAAGGGGCTTTAGGTAAACCTGCAATAACAGCCATCTCACTTAAGCTAAGATCATGCACACTTTTACCAAAGTAAACATATGCAGCAGCACCCACACCATAAGCGCGATTTCCTAGATAAATTTTATTGAGATAAAGTGCCAAGATCTCATCTTTAGTAAGCTCTTTCTCAATACGGATAGCCAAAAAGGCTTCTTTGATTTTACGCATTAATTTCTTCTCAGGTGTTAAGAAGAAATTACGCGCTAATTGTTGCGTGATGGTACTGGCACCTTGCGATGCTTGCCCCGATGTTAACGCAACAACAACAGCACGAGAGATGCCAATAGGGTCAATACCATGATGTTCACGAAAACGCGTATCTTCAGTGGCAATAAAGGCATTAATTAATTGCGGAGGCATCTCCTGCAAGGTAAGAGGCAAACGACGTTTTTCGCCATATTGCGCCATTAACTCTCCGTCTGCGCTAAAGACCTGCATAGGAGTTTGTAAACGAACATCTTTTAATGTCGCGACATCGGGTAGTTGAGGCTCGACATATTTATACATGCCATATATCGAGGCTGCTCCCAAAATTATGCAAGCAAAAACGAAGATGAAAAAATATTTTAAGAACTTCACCTTAAATTTCCCATGTAATGTGAATTGGGCAGTTTATAAACAAACAGTGCGTAGTATAAAGGTAACGCCTCTTGGAAAATAGGCTATTACACGTTCAATAGATATGGATATCATTTATGAAAACAGATAATTATCAGATTGGTATTGAAATTAATATCAATCATATCAATGCCGTTTTAGTATTTCAGCAGAATAAGCAATGGAAGATCAATGCATTTTGGCAATTCCCTTTACCTCTTAATGATAATATAGATGATATAAATTTAAGAACTATCTTAAAACGATGGCAACAATCTCTACCGCCAATCAACCGTGTTGCACTGGCATTACCCGATACAGTGGCAAGTTATCATACCATTGCTTTATCTAACCTGATTTCCCTGACACCAGCAGCCTATTATCGATTAGCACAACTCCGAGCCACATCTCATCAACAAGTCACCAAACAAGCGGTACAATTCGATTATCGGCAACATAACCAACATCTCGCCATCCATTTACATAACAAGACACTGATAGAGACTTATATTGCCTTATTCGCCAAAATAAACTTAACCATCACTGCGATTGATATTCCAGCTTGTGCGTTGCGTTATGTTGCCACACATCTCAACATATCGCCTCACAGCATATTAATTTTTTGTCAAAATAATCAAATGCTTTGGGTTTGTGCAGATAAAGAGATGCCCCATTACGGTACTCTTTCTTATCAAGACCACCAAGAGCAAGAAAAACAATTACAGCAATTACTCATCAAGCATCATTGGCCACAGGAGCAATGTTATTTCTCAGGTGACAATGCAGAATACTTTCGCCAACAAATGCCTATTTGGCCAACCCAAAAAGAGCGGCTATTTATGTCTATACCGCCCAAAAAGACGCTACCTCTAATTGCCATTGGTTTAGCTTTGCGTCCTTGGGAGACAGCATGTATCAAATAAATTTTCTTCCTTGGCGTCAAGCCTTATATCGACATCAAGCACAACGGTGGCTTTATTGGAGCATGATACTCGTTGTTATTACATTCAGTGCTTGCGGTTACTACGCTTATTATTTAGTACAACAAGTAAAAACACTCTCACTTTTACAATCACAATATCAAAAACGTGAGTACTCACTACAAAAGCAATATCACAATGACCAACATGAACAGAAAGTCACCCGCTTATATCAACAGCGTTATTGGCATTATTATCAACATTGGCTTCACTATTTAAGTTACCTCGCTTTCTTTCAAGCACTAGAAACACTGCTCCCTACGGAAGGTTATATCGCGCAGTTTTCTGAAAATGATGCAACATTTTCGCTTCAGGTGCGGCTTCCTTGTGAGCAGGCACTTACTTTTATATCTAAAGTTAACCAACACCCCAACCTAACATCATTAACACTCTCCTCTTTTCAACAGAGCAAACAAGATCCCCGTTACAGCGAAATAAGGTTTTCTGGTAAGTGGCAGAGTTGGCAATATCAAGTATCTCAACATAGGCATAGCGAACAAGATGTCGATAACAATGAAAATAAAGACTAATTGGGTAATTTATTTCGTCCTTTTACCTTTTTGGCAAAAGGCACTCTTAAGTTTAGCCCCTTCTATAATAGTGAGTTTGTTATGTTATTTATTCAGCTTTTCGGGCTATCAGCAGGACATAACCGCGCAACAACAGCTTATTAGCCAACACCAAACGCAGATACAACAACTGCAGTCGATATTGCATTCGTCTCCTGCTATAGCCTTATTAAAAGCGTTACAACATGACTATAAACTTCCACCACAAACAGGCTCAGCCTATCAGCGTTTACAACAGATAATCGATAACCATCACTTGATACCTCATAGTTGGCAACATAGTGTCGATAATAGTTTTAAGCTACGTTTTTCACTCTCTTACTCACAATTACTAACGTTATTAGCGCATCTACATCAAGCAGGTTGCGCTCTTTCTGCACTGCTCATTTCGCCTATCCCCCCTGATTTACTCTCAGTTGAATTGAATTTAGTCGACATAACGACACCAAATGTTCTAGCGCCTTTGAAGTCAGAGTGAAATATTATGAAAAGCGTCTTTTTTTATTTGCTGTTACTACTATCTATTTTGTGCTTTGCTGGTTTTGCTCAATCCAGAGATCCTTTTTATCCAGAACAACCTATTGATAGTAATAACACTCACCATTTCATTGATAAAACAGATAATAGTGAAACTCTTCAACACCAAAACAGCACATTACACCATCGTATCTACCCACTACAGTATGCTGATGTAACCACCGTGGCACAGCAGTTAACGAACTATGGAATTTCATTACTCAGTGATCATGGACGAATAGCCATAGATAAAGATTCAAATAGCTTATCCATTATTGATACAGAAAAAGCACATACTGAAATTTCTGATTGGTTAAAAATTAAAGAAACACCACAGCAACAGGTGCATATTACCGCACATATCATCAGTAGCAGTCAGGATGCGTTAAATGAGTTAGGAACGCAGTGGGGATTACTCAATATGAAATCGGCAAATTTAGAAGGTACATCAAACAATACTACAACACCCCATAACATAGCATCAGCACCGCTCACAGCACCTTCTCTTGCCGCATTGGCACTGCATCAAAAAACAAAAAACCCCTTACATTACATAGCCTTTAATATCGCCAGAATTAATAGTCGCCTTTTAGAATTAGAACTAAGCGCCTTAGAACAAGAGAAACAACTCGCCATCATTGCCAGTCCTCGATTAACGGCTGCACATGAAAAAACGGCATCTATCAAGCAAGGAACCGAAATTCCCTATGTCAGCAGAGATAACGACACCATCCGAGTTGAATTTAAAGAGGCTGTTTTGGGGATGGAGGTAACGCCGATCATTCAAAGAAGCAATAAAATTAGATTGCTATTAAAAATTAGTCAAAACACACCAGGTATTGCCTTAGTACAAGGAGGTAGTGAACACCTTTCAATAGATAAACAAGAAATAATGACAGAAGTTACTATTCATGATGGTGAGACTCTGATGTTAGGAGGAATATTTCAACAAAAGCAGCAACAGCATGCAGCAAAAATTCCTTTTTTATCTTCACTGCCATTACTAGGGATACTTTTTAGCCATAAGCGTGACCAACATAGTCGTCATGAATTGGTTATTTTTATTACACCCAAATTAATCTAATTTTCTTAGTGTGATTTATTTTTTTATTATAATACAAACAATTACCTTATTTCTGCCAAGATAAAACTGTAAGTTATTCATTGTTTTTTCTTATAATCTCTATTTATAGATTTGACGCTGAGGACGATTTAGCTTACAAGGGTTAGCTAATTGAGTGGGCCTGAAACATCACAACGATAATACGGATACATTTTATGCACTTCCTCTTTCTTGGAGGTAGGGCTTTTTATATGTAATATTGATCAACTGATGACAGAAAAGACAAAGTGATCAGATGCGGTTTTCCGGCTAAATTGTGTTAGAATCTCCGCATTGCCAACAAAGATAATATAATTTTTATAGGTCATATCTTGTTATGTACTGTAGGCAAAGGGATTTTTATCCTGTGTTGTCGCTTGCGACAACACGTGGTTATTTAATAGCGTTCTACTGAAAAAACTCAGTTTTAATATGAGAGTAGATACACACGTTATCAGGCGTGAATGAAATAAACACTCATAAATTTCAGTTTAGGTCCCGTCGCTGAATGAATTTGGCGGGGCGGGTTATCATTAACGAATATCTTAGTAATACCAAAAACATGGCAGAGAAACGTAATATCTTTCTGGTTGGGCCTATGGGTGCCGGCAAAAGCACTATTGGTCGTCAGTTAGCTCAACAACTTAGTATGGAATTTTATGATTCCGATCAGGAAATTGAGCGACGTACAGGTGCAGATGTAGGTTGGGTATTTGATGTAGAAGGCGAAGAAGGCTTCCGTCAACGTGAAGAAAAAATAATCAACGAACTTACTGAAAAGCAAGGCATTGTACTGGCAACAGGTGGTGGTTCGGTGAAATCAAGAGAAACCCGTAACCGACTATCAGCACGCGGTGTTGTTGTTTATTTAGAAACCAACATTGAAAAACAACTTGCTCGTACTCAGCGAGATAAAAAACGTCCTTTATTGCAAGGTGTTGAACCCGTACGTGATGTACTGGAAACCCTCGCAGAAGAGCGTAATCCTCTTTACGAAGAGATTGCTGATATCACCATTCATACTGATGATCAGAGTGCAAAAATCGTTGCAAATCAAATTATTGAATTATTAGAGAAAAACTAATAAATTCTTTAGATGAGATGAAAGTAAAGACTACTTGAAGAAGGCCGTTGCTATGGAAAAAATCACTGTGACTTTAGGTGAAAGAAGCTATCCCATTACCATTGCTTCTGGCCTTTTTCACCAGCCTGAAACCTTTTTACCTTTAAAAAAAGGGCAACAAGTGATGATTATCACAAATGTGACACTTGCGCCGCTCTATCTAGACAAGGTAACAAACACCTTAGAACAACAAGGTGTTTTGGTTGATAGCGTGATTTTACCTGATGGGGAACAGTATAAATCCCTGACGGTAATGAATGATGTCTTTACTGCATTATTAGAAAAAAATCACAATCGAGATACAACACTGCTCGCACTAGGGGGTGGTGTTATTGGTGACTTAACAGGCTTTGCGGCTGCAAGTTATCAACGTGGTGTACGTTTTATTCAAGTTCCTACTACGTTATTATCACAGGTCGATTCTTCTGTCGGTGGAAAAACAGCAGTTAACCATCCACTGGGTAAGAATATGATTGGTGCTTTCTATCAGCCTGCATCTGTTGTTATCGATCTCGATTGTCTTGCAACGCTTCCTCCTCGTGAGTTGTCATCAGGCTTAGCGGAGGTGATTAAATATGGCATTATTTTAGATAAAGACTTCTTTATCTGGCTTGAAAACAATATTGATAAACTGATAGCGCTTGAACCTAAAGCCATGGCTTACTGTATTCGCCGTTGCTGTGAACTTAAGGCACAAGTAGTCGCAGCAGACGAAAAAGAGACGAGTGGTCTACGAGCTTTACTTAATTTAGGTCATACTTATGGTCACGCAATTGAAGCACATATGGGATATGGTGTGTGGCTACATGGTGAAGCTGTCGCTGCGGGTATGGTTATGGCGGCTAAAACCGCACAAGATTTGGGTCAATTTACTCAGGCAGAAACTCAGCGAGTGATCCAATTACTTAAAAAAGCAAATCTTCCCGTCAATGGCCCTGATGAGATGCAACCTGAAGACTATTTACCTCATATGATGCGAGATAAAAAAGTTTCCGCGGGTAAATTGCACCTTGTATTACCAAAAGGTATCGGTCAATCAGAACTACGTGCGGATATCTCTCGCGAACAAGTGTATAAAGCGATAACATCATGCATTAATGCAAATTAAGCATACCATCACCTAACGAGAGATAAACTGGAAAGTCTATTTAAGGAAAATTCTGGTTAATAATCTCAAATGTGACGTTTCAGAAAAAGCGTTTCATCCTTATACTAGAGGTAATGGCTAACTTTCGCTTTTTGACGCTCTGACGGAGGGCATAATGGACGAGTTCAAACCTGAAAATGAAATTAAGAGTGGCGATAACTCACTCAAACCTGATACTTCGGATAGACCCGAACGTCGCACTAATCGACCTCGTAATAACCCATTAAAAAATGCTCGTTTCTCTGTATCCCGTCAACAGATGATGATAGGTGTTGGGGTACTGGTTCTCATTCTTTTAATTATTGCGATAAGCTCTGCGCTGAAATCACCAGACAGTGATAAAGAAACAACGGCCTCAACAACAGGAACAGAAAAGAATATTGAACTGTCTCAGCCTTCGGTAACATCAACAGACAATCAAACATCTACACCTCAGGAGCTGACGGGCCAACAAATACAGCAGCCTACAACGCAGCCATCTCAAAATCTCCCCCCAATGATTGACTCTCAAGGTCAACGTGTTGAGATCCCAGGAGATATTGTTGATTCACTCAATCAACAACAAGCGGGTGTTAACCAAGCTGTTAATCAACAACAGCAAAATACACAAAACCAACCGACAACGCCACAAACTCCGGTGACCAAACCGCAACCGGCACCAACACAAAAACCAGAGGTCAAACCTACACCAACCAAGCCGGTAACACCTCCTGCAACCACACAGACTAAGCCTGTGGCAAAACCAACCACAAAACCCGTTGCATCAGGAGCCTTATCAGCAAATAACCTAGCAGCCATTCCTGCAACAAATTATACTTTGCAGCTAAGTGGTGCGAGTCGCCAAGATACGTTAGAAGCTTTCGCTAAAAAAAATCTTAATGGAAACTACGCTATTTATAAAACCCAGCGTAATGGTAATCCTTGGTATGTACTCATCTATGGTAACTATCGTAATATAAGCGAAGCAAAACAGGCCGTGGCTTCATTACCGGCGGCTGTGCAAGCTAAAAAACCTTGGGTTAGACCTATGAAACATGTTCATCAGGATCTAAAAAAATAAGTTAACGATGTTCACCGCTGATATGCTGTCTGAAACAGAGTACAATCGGCGACTCTGAAACGATTGAGAAATTTGGACGGCATGAAAAAAAAACGCGCATTCCTAAAATGGGCTGGTGGTAAATACCCTTTGGTAGATGACATTAAGCGTCATCTACCTCAAGGTAACTGTTTAATTGAACCTTTTATGGGTGCTGGCTCTGTATTTTTAAATACAGAATATGATTCATATATTCTTGCCGATATAAATAGCGATCTCATCCATCTCTATAATACGGTAAAACTGTATCCTGAAAAATTTATGAAGGATGCTCAACTATTATTCACTCCTCAGATGAATAATGCAGAAGAGTTTTATCAACTACGACAAGACTTTAATCAATCAACAGATCCATACCAACGCAGTGTACTTTTTCTCTACTTAAACCGTCATTGCTACAATGGATTATGCCGTTACAACTCCAAAGGAGAATATAATGTTCCTTTTGGTCGCTACAAAAAACCTTATTTTCCAGAAGACGAATTGATTTGGTTTTCAGAAAAAGCGCAAAAAGCCTTATTTGTCTGCCAAAGCTATTCATCAACCATGACAAATGCCACCAAAGGTTCTGTTGTATACTGTGATCCACCTTATGCACCGTTATCACCGACGGCAAATTTTACCTCATACCATACAAATAGCTTTAGTTTCCAAGAACAACAGCATCTAGCTCAACTTGCCTCAATGTTGGCTTACGAGAGACAGATACCCGTGTTAATATCAAATCATGAAACTGCGTTAACAAAAGAGTGGTATGTAGACGCGAAAGAGCTACATAGTGTGAAAGTCAGAAGAACAATTAGTAGCAACACACTAGGTCGTAGCAAAGTGAACGAATTACTAGCCTTATATAAATAATCGTTAACACTTCCCGACAATGGGAGTGTTGTCAGGAGAACGCGATGAAAGATTTTCTGATTGCCCCTTCTATTTTATCTGCAGATTTCGCCCGCCTTGGTGAAGATACGGAGAAAGTGCTCGCTGCAGGTGCTGATGTGGTTCATTTTGATGTAATGGATAATCACTATGTCCCTAACTTAACGTTCGGTGCACCAATTTGTAAAGCGCTACGCAACTACGGGATCACAGCACCTATTGATGTCCACTTAATGGTAAAACCGGTTGATCGTATTATTCCTGATTTTGCACAAGCAGGAGCAACCTATATTTCATTTCATGCCGAAGCCAGTGAGCATGTTGATCGCACTATTCAATTAATCAAAGATTGTGGCTGTAAAGCAGGTTTAGTCCTTAATCCTGCCACGCCTCTCAACTATCTCGATTATGTAATGGATAAATTAGATCTTATTCTTCTGATGTCAGTAAACCCTGGCTTCGGTGGTCAATCATTTATACCAAAGACACTCGATAAATTACGTCAAGTTCGCAAGATGATTGATGATGGTGGCTATGACATTCGTTTAGAAATTGATGGCGGTGTCAAAGTTGATAATATTGCCGAAATTGCTCAAGCAGGTGCGGATATGTTTGTTGCTGGCTCTGCTATTTTCAATCAGCCAGATTATAAACAGGTTATCGACAATATGCGCCGAGAATTAGATAAGGTATCGAAATGACAGAAAAAAAACTCAAAGGTATTCGTGCTATCGCTTTTGATCTTGATGGTACACTAACTGACAGCGCTGTTGGGCTAACAGAAGCCACAAACTATGCACTAAAAGCAAAAGGCTTCCCAACAGTGGATAAACACCATGTCACCATTTGGGTTGGTAATGGTGTTGATATGCTATTAAAGCGCGCCCTGCACCATTGTGGTGTTAAAGATGTCACCGATACTTTATTAAAAGAGGTACGTGATCTCTTTGATGAGTGCTATGCAAACTCTGTCAAAACAGGAAGCAATCTATTTCCACACGTTAAAGAGACACTAGAAAAACTTGCTTCGTATTCTCTCTCCTTAGGCATAGTGACGAATAAACCCACTCCTTTTATCCAACCACTGTTAAAGCAATTAGGTATAGACAACGACTTCTCATTGGTGCTTGGTGGTGATGATGTAAAACAAAAAAAACCCCATCCAGCGCCATTATATTTAACAATGGGCACGTTTGGTGTTAAAAAAGAAGAGCTTCTTTTTGTCGGAGATTCCCGTAACGATATTATCGCCGCACAAGCAGCACAGTGCCCTTGTGTGGGGTTAACTTATGGTTATAACTACGGTGAACCCATTGCAGATAGCAAACCCGATTTTATACTCGACGATTTTGCTGATTTGCTCTCTATCCTTGATATTACGTCAATGACAACAGTGGAACAGAACTAACATGACGACTTCAGTAGAAAAAAAGGCTCAAAAGCCTATTGTATTCAGTGGTGCACAACCTTCTGGTGAGTTAACTATCGGGAACTATATGGGAGCACTACGTCAGTGGGTACAAATGCAAGATGACTACGATTGCATTTACTGTATCGTTGACCAACATGCCATCACTGTACGCCAAGATCCTACCGAACTGCGAAAAAGAACCTTAGATACACTGGCTCTTTATCTCGCTTGTGGCATTGATCCTGAAAAGAGCACAATCTTTGTACAATCTCATGTTCCACAACATGCACAATTAGGCTGGGCGCTAAACTGCTACACCTACTTTGGTGAATTAAGCCGTATGACCCAATTTAAAGATAAATCAGCTCGTCATGCTGAAAATATCAATGCGGGATTATTTGATTATCCGGTCTTAATGGCAGCCGATATCCTCCTTTATCAAACCAACCAAGTACCGGTTGGCATTGACCAAAAACAACATCTTGAATTAAGCCGTGATATTGCCCAACGCTTTAATGCCATCTATGGGGACATTTTCACCGTACCCGATCCTTTTATTCCAAAAGGTGGGGCACGCGTGATGGCATTACAAGATCCCGCTAAGAAAATGTCTAAATCTGATGATAACCGCAATAATGTTATCGCTTTACTTGAAGATCCCAAAGCGGCGGCGAAAAAAATAAAACGTGCTGTTACAGACTCAGAAGAGCCACCTCGCGTTGCGTATGATCTAGAAAACAAAGCCGGTGTCTCTAACTTATTAGATATTTTAGCGGGTGTAACAGGTAAAACTATCCCTGAACTCGAAGCTGAATTTGAAGGCAAAATGTACGGTCATCTAAAAGGCGCGGTTGCTGAGGCTGTATCAGATATGCTGACAAATATTCAAGAACGCTTTAACACCTTCCGTAATGATGAAGCACTATTAAATAAAATCATGAAAGAAGGTGCCGATAAGGCGAAAGCGCGCGCTCAAACAACCTTAGATAAGGTTTATGAGGCTATTGGGTTTATTGCTCACCCATAATCGTTATTACAGGCCAGTTGACATCCTCCACGCCCTAAAGGACGTGGAGCCCTACTGCGTTCAGACTGATGTCTGAATCACCTCGGCGGGTTCCTGCTTCGACGGGCGGTCTCCTCCACAGGCAAGCACGGCATGTCCTGCCGCTAAAATGTTACGTGCCCCGTTGATATCAGCATTCGCTGTATATCCACATTCAAGGCACTCGAATTGACTTTGTGACTGGCGGTTTTCCTTTGCTGTATGACCACAGCAAGCGCACTTCTGACTGGTGTAGGCTGGTGGTATTGCCAGTACCTGACCTCCTCGCCAGAGCTGCTTGTACTCAAGCTGACGGCGCATTTCATACCAGCCCTGTTCCAGTATTGATAAACCAGATTTAGCTTTTACGTTCCGTCCATGCCGTTCTGTCGTACCTTTTGCCGATTTAGA
>NZ_CAWQOK010000002.1:0-23726 GCF_963896075.1 Proteus sp. G4415 | reverse complement strand
TAGATACAAATGATGTAATGGTTCATTTATCTAGAATATTAGAGTTAGTTACTATAGATAAAAAACTACCTATAGGTTTTTCTTCATCACCAGCTATAATCATTATGCTTATTAAAAGATATAAGTGTCTTAAATAAGACATCTTCAATTTTCAGTATAAATAAAGAAACTAATATAACAATATCTATAAATAAAAACAATTATCATTATTATTGTAATAACGGAGAAATTGATTCAAAAGATATTATTGATGAAAGTTTTTTAAATGTTGAACTCCCTATTCCTTATGGAAAACGTTTCTCTAATTTTCCTGTTTTAGGTAATATTGATAAAGAATTAAGAGAGAGTTATATTAAGGGAGAGTTTAATAAAAATATAGAAATAATTTATTTTTTGAGCCAAATCTATATAGGAGAGAGATTCTCATCACTCAAAGAGGTAATAATAAGAGGTAATAAGTATTATTTTCTTCCTCTTGATGGATATAGATATATTAGAGAGGATTATTTTAGCTCTGGAGAGTACTTTGTAATAAATTTATATAAGACAGTAACTTCTGATTGTAAATTAATTGTTGTAGATGAAATTGATATTTCTCTTGATGCCTCTGCTCAAGTTAGATTAATACAAGCCCTCAATAATTTGTGTGATAAATATAAGAAAAAAATAATATTTACAACACATTCTCTTCCTATTATGAGAGTGTTATATCAACAGGTTGGTGAGTCTATATTTTATTTAGAGAATATTAATTCCAGGCTAATTATGAGAGAAGTCTCATATAGTTATATTGTGGGTGAGCTTTTTGGTTTTAAAGATTATGATAAATATATTCTAACAGAAGATATAATGTTGGAAATTTATTTAAAAAGATTAATTTCTAAAATTGATACAAATAAATCAGTAAAGATTATTTATATAGGTGGTGCTTCAAATGTTATAGATTTTATGAGAAGAAATAAGCGGGAAAACTTTATTTGTGAAAGTAAACATATGATTTCTTTTTTAGATGGTGACTCTCGAGGTAAAGTATCTGGAGATAATATCTTATATAGTCCATTTTTAGATATAGAAGATGAGTTTTTTAGAAAATATACTGAAGAAAATAATAGATTTAATTTACCTTCAATCGGGGTTGATAATTGTAAAAGTAAATATTACTGTAAAACAGTAATTAAAGATATTGGTTACGAAGCTTTTTTTAATATCCTCGATATTGATTTTGAAGATAAAATAGAACAAACAATAGCCGAACTAAGAGAATTTATTAACAAATGAAAGTTATTTTTGAGAAAACACCCTGTCCGAATGTGGCTCAGGGTGTTATTACACTATCAACTAAGCTTTACTGTCATTCCCAGTTTCAACAATAACATCAACTTCTTCAATCTGTGCAACTTCCACTGGCGCTTGTTGTCCTGCTTCCAACTCATTTAAACGTTGCTCTAAACGAGCCAATTTTTCGCGAGTACGTAACAGCACTTGTGTTTGCACATCAAATTCTTCGCGATTAACCAAATCTAATTTGTTTAATTGAGATTGAAGTATTGCACGGATTTTCTTATCAATATCATCACCTAAATCTTTGATACCTTGTGGTAGTACATTTTGGATTTGGCGAGCGACTTGTTCAATTTTTTTTGGGTCCAGCATGGATAGTCCTCACAATAAAATAGAAAGCTATGCTAAGTGTAATATGAGGGCTGTGGGAATAAAACCTGATATCGATATTATTGTTATATTTTTATGATAAATCGTTAAATTCTTTGCCTATCAATAACAGATTAGTGTGATTTGACAAGGGTTATTGTGGATTGGGATTGCCTCTTATTATTTTAAAGCGTATAGTTTCCCTGTTTATCTCAGGGCGGGGTGAAAGTCCCCACCGGCGGTAGATACCTGAATAATCAGGTAAAGCCCGCGAGCGCTTTGTATTACCAATGTGATGCAAAGGTCAGCAGATCCAGTGTAATTCTGGAGCCGACAGTTAAAGTCTGGATGGGAGAGAATAAAATAGCATCAGTGGGATCCTTGTATCCATTCCTGTTGTTTCTGCTTGTCTATTTATACAGCAGAGATCCACTCCTAAGACTGCCCTGGTTCTGGTAACTTTCATTAATTATTGAGGTTTTTTTACCATGAATCAGACGCTACTTTCCGAATTTGGCTCTCCATTAGAGCGTGTTGAGCGTGCGCTTGAAGCCCTTCGTGCCGGTAAAGGTGTGATGGTGCTTGATGATGAGAACCGTGAAAATGAAGGCGATATGGTATTTGTCGCAGAAACCATGACCACAGAACAAATGGCGATGTCTATTCGTCATGGCAGTGGTATTGTGTGTGTCTGTATTACCGAAGAGCGCCGTCAACAACTCGATTTACCTATGATGGTAGAAAATAACACCAGTCATTTTCATACCGCATTTACGGTAACTATTGAAGCGGCCCAAGGGGTGACTACGGGAGTTTCAGCAGCAGACCGTTTAACGACAGTACGTGCAGCTGCTGCTGATAATGCAAAACCAAGTGATTTAAATCGTCCAGGTCACGTATTCCCATTACGAGCGCAACCTGGTGGTGTATTAACACGTGGTGGACATACTGAAGCTTCTATTGATTTAGCAACGTTAGCGGGTTTTAAACCTGTTGCCGTGTTATGTGAATTAACCAATGACGATGGCACCATGGCCAGAGCGCCAGAAGTTGTCACTTTTGCTAAACAGCATGATATGCCAGTGTTAACGATTGAAGATTTAGTGGCTTATCGTCTTCGCGAGGAGAAGAAAGCGGGCTGAAATTAACAAGTTAAAACGACACTGAAAACACACACACACTTATTCAAGCCACTTAAGTTTCCCTAAGTGGCTTTTTCATATTTTTTGAATAACTATTTCACACTTCTTTGACTATATTTCAAGTAAGAAGGCAGTATGCTAAATGCCATAGATAGCAAGATGATAAGAGGTGATTATGGACAGAAAATTGATGCCAGCGCTATTTGTTGGACATGGCAGTCCAATGAATGTATTGGAAGATAATAAATATACTCGCCTCTGGACGACGTTAGGAGAGACACTGCCTAAGCCTAAAGCAATATTAGTCATCTCAGCGCATTGGTATACGCAAGGGACTTATATTACAGCGATGACTCATCCTAAAACTATCCATGATTTTTATGGATTTCCACCAGAGTTATACCAAATAGAATATCCTGCAAAAGGCTCCATTGGTCTCGTTGCATTAATTGAAGATCTGATTGATCCGATGAAATTAAAACTGGATATGGAGCAATGGGGATTCGATCACGGTAGTTGGGGAATATTAGAGAAGATGTACCCTAATGCTAATATTCCTGTTGTTCAGTTAAGTATTGATGCTAACCAATCGCCGCAGTGGCACTATGAGTTTGGAAAAAAACTGGTTGAGCTACGTAGAGAAGGTGTATTAGTGATTGGCAGTGGTAATATCGTTCATAATTTAAGAATGATGGATTGGCAAAATGACCAAGCAGAGCCTTACTCTTGGGCATTATCTTTTAGTGAAACAGTAGAGCGCTGTTTACAAAGTGATAAAGTGCCTGAAGCGCTTTTTACCATTTTATCAACGCAAGAAGGGCAACTCGCACACCCAACAGCAGAACATTTTTTACCTGCATTATATCTACTTGGTTTAAAACAGCCGGATGAAAAAGTAACTTTATTAAATAATGATATTATTAATAAATCACTTAGCATGATGACCTTTCAAATTGGGTAAAATATTCAATAAAACTAATTGATAGAATGTTAAGGCTAAATTTATTTTTTAGGTGTGCCATAAAACCCCGCCCTTTAGTTCAGGGCGGGGAGGAGGTCAATGCTAGACAATAAGTTTTGCTATCACAGCAATTGCGTTATTAATCTAAAATAATATGTGGATAGAAACGAGACAGATCTTGCGTGATAAGCTCTTTATCTTCTCTAATACAAATACCTGCAGATTGGTCGTTAACTAGCCAGCTACCAATTAATGTATAGCTATCACCAAATTTTGGCAGTGGATGGAAGTCCTGAACAATAAAGCCTTCTTCACCGTAAGGGCCATCAGCAACAGCGATATCTTTACCATTTTCAACGATACGAATATTCGCCCCTTCTCGTGAAAAGAGCGGTTTGATGACATAGCGTGATAATGAATCTGGCGCTTTACCGTCATAAAAATAAGCCGGCAATAAATTAGGATGATTAGGGAACATTTCCCACAGCATTGGCAGTAACGCTTTGTTGGAAATAATACTTTTCCAAGCTGGCTCTAACCAACGGATCCCTGCATCAGCAAGTTTGGTCGAGAAATCTTCACGGAACATAAACTCCCAAGGATAGAGTTTAAACATATTGCTGATGATCTGGTCTTGTAGATCGGTCAGCTCACCCCGTTCACCTAAACCAATATCTTCAATAAAAACAAAATCGGTAGCGACTTCGGCTTCTTCTGCACAATCTTGTAAATATTGTACGGTACCGCGATCTTCTTGCGTATCTTGGCAACATGACATATGCAGATAACGCATACCATATTGATCACGCAATTGAGCGAATCTGTCGATCAATTTTTCTTGAATACTATTAAATTGATCGGCATTTTGTGGCAAACGACCCGCATTGATTTGATCTTCAAGCCAGATCCACTGGAAAAAAGCAGACTCATACAATGAAGTTGGTGTGTCGGCATTATTTTCGAGTAATTTTGCCGGCCCCTTACCGTCATAAGCTAAATCAAGACGTGAATAAAGCGATGGTTGCGAGGTTTTCCATGACTCACGGACAAAATCCCAGCAATGGCGAGGAATTTGAAAACGAGTCAATAGCTCTTCACTATTAGCCACTTTATCAGCGACTTGTAAACACATCTGATGAAGCTCTTCCGTGGTTTCTTCTAATGTTTCCACTTCTTCTATTGAGAATTGATAATAAGCATCTTCACACCAGTAAGGCTCGCCATACATGGTATGGAAGTTAAAACCATATTCAGTGGCTTTTTCGCGCCAATCAGGACGTTCAATAATTTGTTCGCGTTTCATGGTTTAATTAACCACCTGCACGATATGAAGAGGAGCCTGTTGAGCTACGGTTGTTATTTGTCGCGCTTGCACGTTGAGCTGCCGCTTGTCGTGAAACGGTATTACCAAAGCCACCACGCGTAATGGTTGATGTTGTAGATGGTTTTGGTGTCATAGCTGTTTTAGGGACGTTCATTTGACGACCACCGACAGCTGGACCATAGTTACGACCCGTTGCATCAACAAACTTACCATTAGCTGGGCTACTTGGATTACGTGAGCTAAATAAAGGCTGTGCTGGTGCGCCACCACCCATTAAACGCCCCATCATATAACCTGCCATCAGTGGCATAAAGAAGCTACCACCAGAGTTAGCTTGTGCCATTTGTGAACTATCAGGGTTGAGGTTATTGGCGTTTTCGGTGTTAACGGGGTTACCATCAATTGAGGCAGTTTGTGTACATTGCGCATCACCAAATTCAGCAACACAATCTTCCATTGTTGCGTATTTAGGTGCAGTACGTTGCGCTTCTTGTAATGCCGTGCGGTAAGAATCTTCACATTGTGCTGCTTGTGATGGATTCGCTTGCGCACATTCTTGTGCATTCATATACAGTGAAACCGTCTCATCACTCTCTTCACACCCTGAAAGGGCGAATACCGCGGTGATGGCGATGGCAACAGGCGCCAGACGATAAGGGCGAAATGCTTTACGAAAAGCATCGCGATTAATCGATTTGGTACGTTTCATTGTCATATTGGTAAGATCCATAAAAAGTAAAACGTTCAAAATAAAAGCTAGGATAGGTTAAATAGGTTAGAAAATAAATAAGAAACACCTAATCATCAGCGATTAGCAGAAATTTGTGATCTTCATAGGGATAATGGCAATGAAATCAGCTAAATCCTCTATTTATTAAACAAATAATGATTAGGTTATTTATAAATTTAAGTAATGGGCATTAGGTGAATTTATTTTTAATCTATTTGTAACCAAAAATGTTTTTTCTCGCTAGTGTATAAAAAAACCGCTTACCCGTATATCACTGTAAGCGGTTTTGATGGTTAACGGTGTCTATTAACGATTAATTTGTCGTATTCAGTACGGGACTTGTTAATGGACGAATAATGTTGTCAGGGGAAGTGGAAATCTCTTCACCCAACGCATTATTTAACTGAATTAAGTCATTTTCGTTTAAGGTACCACGTGCATATTGAATATTTAATTGGTTAATCAAATAGTCGTAACGTGCACTTGATAATTTTTGTTTAGCATCATAAAGCGTTGTGGTTGCATTTAAGACATCAACAATAGTACGAGTACCCACTTGGTAGCCAGCTTCAGTTGCATCTAAAGAGCTTTGCGCGGATACAACCACTTGTTGATAGGCCTTAATGCTACTGATGGAGGCTGAAATATTGTTATAAGAAGAACGTGCAATTTGTACGATAGAACGGTATACCGATTCTAACTGCTCACTGGCACTGGTAAAGCCATATTGAGCTTGTTCTACTTGTGAGCTCGTTCTGCCACCTGTATATAATGGAATGCTTAAAGAGAGTCCGATGCTGCTTTGACCATTATAGCTATTACGGCTGTTAGCCGGTGTTTCTGGTGGTAAAGCACTACCATGATTATGACTGTTTGAGACACCCGTTGAAGCATTTAAATTTACGGTTGGCAAATGGCCTGATTGCGCTAAACGAATATTTTCACGTGCTAAATCTTGACCTAAACGAGCACTGAGTAAACTTAAGTTACGCTCTTCTGCGTCTTTTAACAGTTTATCAATGGCGTCTGGTGGAGTGGTGGAAAAACGTGCGATATTAAGTGAAGCCAGATTAATATAATACACACCGCTGACTTGGCGCAGTTTTTCTAATGCGTTATCCAGTTCATTACGTCCAGCCACTTCTTGTGCCAACACGCTGTCGTAGTTTGCACGCGCATTTTGTACGTCAGTAATCGCAACAAGCCCCACATTAAAACGCTGTGTAGTTTGATCTAATTGGCGATAAACCTGCTCTTTTTGTGCTTCAATAAATGATAAGGAGTCAATGGCACGCAGAACATTAAAATAAGCTGTTGCGGTATCTAAAATAAGCTGTTGTTGGCTTGTTTGATAGGTAACATCACTCATACCCGCCGTTTTTTCTTGCATGGTCAATTGACGCCATAAAGACATATCAAAAATAGTCTGAGTCAGCGTTAAATTCGCACCAAGAGAGTTAGACTCGGTATTTTTAGCATCACGATAGCCACTTTTATAATCAATAGAAGCGCCTAATCCTAATTGTGGTAATAATGGGCTACGTGCCTCATTGATTTTCTCAAAAGCTTGATTGCGTTCAGCTAATGACTTACGTAATTCTGGGTTACTGTCCTTTGCTTTTTGATAAACTTGTAGCAGATCCTCAGCCTGACTTGCAGTGCTGAATCCTGCCAAACTCATCGTGACTAAAAGAGAGAGCAGTTTTTTCATTTTAATTCCTTGTTGCAACAGTTTCGCTGAGTTGCCTCTGTTAATCTTGTATAGAAACAATTCTAGCAGATTGTTTCCCTAAGTAGGGGTAGCCATTTGTGCCATATCCTTTTATTTTAGGTTAACTTTACAGGATTTGCGGGCAAATATCTTTAAATCTGTATTAAACGTATGCAATAAAAAAAGACTTAAGTATAACCAGAGGAATATTGTATGAACAAAAAGGAAAATACACCATTTTTATATACACGTAATGATGTTGAGCTGATAAGTAAAAAAACACTCTATAAAGGCTTTTTCCGTATGAACGAGTATCGTTTCAAACACCGTTTATTTAAGGGAGGATGGAGTGCAGAAGTTAAGCGAGAAGTGTTCGAACGTGGTCATGCGGGTGTTTTATTGGCTTATGATCCTAAACGAGACGAAGTTGTATTAATCGAACAAATTCGTATTCCAGCTTATGAAACAAGTCAAACACCTTGGTTATTAGAAGTGATTGCCGGCATGGTGGAAGAAGGAGAAAGCCCTGAAGAGGTGGTAAGACGGGAAGCCACAGAAGAAGCTGGGATCACAATAGGTCGTTGTAAGCCCATTGTAAGTTACCTTTCAAGCCCCGGAGGAACCAGTGAGCGGATGTATGTCTATGTAGGGGAAGTGGATGCCACAACAGCAACAGGCATACATGGGCTAGCTTGTGAAAATGAAGATATTCGTGTTCATGTCGTCAGCCGAGAGCAGGCTTATCAATGGGTTGAAGAAGGGATAATTGATAATGCTGCTTCCGTCATCGCACTTCAGTGGTTACAGCTTCATCATGTCACCTTAAGAAAAGATTGGTTGTGATAATTGCCAAAAGAAACTTTATTCGTCACTATGAAAAGATATGATAAATGACGTAATTATCTTTAAAGTATATGAATATACAATCGATTAAGCTTGAACATAAGAGATAAAAAATGTGACTGGTAGCGAGAATATTTCTCAATAATCTTTTGAAATGTGTATTGGGTGGCAGATCTTTAATACAAAATTACGTTAAAATAACG
This sequence comes from Proteus sp. G4415, assembly GCF_963896075.1. Lineage (NCBI taxonomy): Bacteria > Pseudomonadati > Pseudomonadota > Gammaproteobacteria > Enterobacterales > Morganellaceae > Proteus > Proteus sp. G4415. The sequence goes on along the minus strand of NZ_CAWQOK010000002.1, from coordinate 15,162 downwards.
GCTAGTAAGAGAGAAACAAGGAAACCTTTTGGAAAGCCAGCTTGAATTGTCGGTGGATCAACAACACACCGTTAGAATATTACAAATCACAGATACCCACCTTTTTGCTAATGTGGATGATACCTTGTTGGGAATTAATACCTATCGTAGCTATCATGCGGTATTGGACGCGATTAAACAGCAAGGGTTATCGATTGATTTGATTGTTGCTACTGGGGATTTAGTTCAAGATCAATCCTTTGCAGCTTATCAGCATTTTGCTGATGGGATTGCAAGATTACCTTCACCTTGTGTGTGGTTACCCGGTAATCATGATTATCAACCAGCAATGATTGATGCTTTAAATCAGGCAGGCATTCTGTCGGCAAAACAAGTGTTAATTGGTGAACATTGGCAATTGTTATTATTAGATAGCCAAATTCAAGGTGTTCCCCATGGCGAGTTATCTGACTGTCAGTTAGATTGGCTAACACGCTGTCTAGAAAGCCACAAAGAAAGAGATACTGTGATCTTATTGCATCATCATCCGATGCCTTCTGGCTGTACTTGGTTAGATCAACATAGTTTAAGAAACTCTCACCAGTTAGCTGAGCGTGTTAAAGATCACCCTCAAATAAAAATGATGTTATGTGGTCATATTCATCAAGAAATGGATGAAATGTGGAATGGTATTCGCTTATTAGCAACACCCTCTACCTGTATTCAGTTTCGCCCGCATTGTACTAATTTTTCTTTAGATACCGTTTCGCCAGGTTGGCGCTATTTGGAGTTATCATTATCTGCACAGGGTAAGAGGAATATTGATACTCAAGTACATCGTCTAGCGGGTAAAGATTTTTGTCCAGATCTTGACGCGGATGGCTATTAAGTCATGTCTCGTATCCTCTATTTACATGGTTTTAATAGCTCGCCTCAATCAGCCAAGGCGCAAGGGTTTAAACAATGGTTATCAGTCACTCATCCTGATATTGAGCTACTTGTACCCCAATTACCCCCTTATCCTCAGCAAGCCGCTCAATTAATTGAAAAATTAGTAAAAGATAATGCCAATGATAAGTTAGGATTAATTGGCTCGTCGCTGGGGGGCTATCTTGCTATTTGGTTATCACAACGTTTTCATTTACCTGCAGTGGTGGTGAATCCCGCGGTTCGCCCGTTTGATTTACTACAGGATTTTTTAGGCGATAATGAAAATCCTTATACTCATCAAAAGTATAGATTAGCACCTCACCATATGGATGAGTTACTTGCCTTACGTATTCCTACGATAACTTCCCCCGATCTTATTTGGTTGCTTCAACAAACTGGAGATGAAATACTTGATTATCGTCAAGCGGTTTCATATCTTGGCGCTTGTAAGCAAACAGTAGAGCAGGGAGGAAACCATGCTTTTGTTAATTTTGAACGTTTTTTCCCGGAAATTGTTCAGTTTTTGAAAATAACATCGTTTTCGACTCATTAACCTGCAATACTGGGGTTGATGTCTCAATTCAAAAATGAATATCATATTACCGCTAACACCTGTTATTATAAACAGTATTCTCAAACAGTGAACCGCAGATTAAAACAATGACTCAATCAAGTTATAATGCAAAGGATATTGAGGTTCTTAATGGTCTAGAGCCTGTACGTCGGCGTCCTGGTATGTATACCGATACCACTAGACCGAACCATTTGGCACAGGAAGTGATAGATAATAGCGTGGACGAGGCGCTTGCGGGGCATGCAACCAAGGTCGAAGTTATCTTATATGCAGACCAATCTATTGAGGTTATCGACAATGGGCGAGGAATGCCGGTTGATATCCATCCAGAACTGAAAGTCTCTGCTATTGAGCTGATCCTTGCCCATCTTCATGCCGGAGGAAAATTCTCCAATAAAAACTACCAATACTCTGGTGGCTTGCATGGTGTCGGGATCTCAGTGGTTAATGCGTTATCAAAGCGTATAGAAGTCACCGTGCGCCGAGAAGGCAAAATATATCAAATTGCTTTTGAGAACGGTGATAAAGTTGAAGAGCTACATCAAATAGGTACGTGTGCTAAACGAGATACAGGAACCAGTGTTCATTTCTGGCCGGATAGCACTTACTTTGATATTCCTCGTTTCTCATCAAAAAGCTTATCTCATGTATTAAAAGCCAAAGCGGTGTTGTGCCCAGGCGTCAATGTCTCTTTTACCGATAAAGTCAATAATACCCAAGAAACGTGGTGTTACGCTGATGGTTTAACTGACTATTTAAGTGAAGCTGTCGCTGAATTTGTTCGCCTGCCTGAAGAGCCATTTACAGGGAAATTTGAAGGTGATAACGAAGCCGTTGAATGGTCAATGCTTTGGTTGCCGGAAGGCGGTGATTTACTCACAGAAAGTTATGTGAACCTCATTCCAACCGTACAAGGTGGTACACACGTTAATGGTTTGCGCCAAGGTGTATTAGATGCCATGCGCGAGTTTTGTGAATTCCATAATTTATTGCCAAGAGGCATTAAATTAACCGCAGATGATACATGGGAGCGTTGTGCTTATGTGTTATCAGTAAAAATGCAAGATCCTCAATTTGCAGGACAAACCAAAGAGCGTCTATCGTCACGTCAAACCAGTGCCTTTGTTGCTAGTGCAGTAAAAAATGCATTTAGTTTATGGTTAAACCAAAACGTTCAAGTCGGTGAATTACTCGCTGAAATGGCTATTAGTAGTGCGCAACGACGTATGCGTGCGGCTAAAAAAGTGGTGAGAAAAAAACTGACTTCGGGGCCTGCATTGCCGGGTAAATTAGCAGATTGTACTTCGCAAGATTTACGTTATACCGAACTCTTCTTAGTTGAAGGGGACTCTGCGGGGGGCTCTGCTAAACAAGCTCGCGATCGTGAATATCAAGCGATTATGCCTCTACGTGGTAAAATTCTTAATACTTGGGAAGTCTCTTCTGATGAAGTATTAGCGTCACAAGAAGTGCATGATATTTCTGTGGCGATCGGGATGGATCCTGATAGTGATGATTTAAGCCAATTACGTTACGGAAAAATTTGTATCCTTGCGGATGCGGACTCCGATGGTTTACATATCGCCACTTTGCTTTGTGCTTTATTTGTTCGTCATTTCCCGGCATTAGTAAAGCAAGGTCATGTCTATATGGCTATGCCACCTCTTTATCGTATCGACTTAGGTAAAGAAGTGAGTTATGCCCTTGATGAAGCAGAAAAGAACGCTATTTTGCAACGCCTTAGCCGTAAAAAAGGTAAGCCAAATGTGCAACGCTTTAAAGGCTTAGGTGAGATGAATCCACTGCAATTACGTGAGACAACGCTTGATCCTAATACACGTCGTTTAGTGCAATTGGTGATTGATGATGAAAATTATCAAGAAACGTTGGGCATGATGGATATGTTACTTGCCAAAAAACGTTCTGAAGATCGCCGTAACTGGTTGCAAGAAAAAGGCGACGAAGTTGACATCGAAGTGTAATGGAACTCACCAAGCGTCTGAGGAAAATATTGAATGAGTGAACTGACTCATGATGGTGTAGAGCGCCAACCGCTCCACTTATTTACGGAAAATGCCTATCTCAATTATTCAATGTACGTGATTATGGATCGTGCATTGCCTTTTATTGGCGATGGGTTAAAGCCAGTACAGCGTCGTATCGTCTATGCGATGTCTGAATTAGGTTTAAACAGCAGTGCTAAATTTAAAAAATCAGCACGAACAGTGGGGGATGTATTAGGTAAATATCATCCCCACGGTGATAGCGCCTGTTATGAAGCCATGGTATTGATGGCGCAACCCTTCTCTTATCGTTATCCATTAATTGATGGGCAAGGTAACTGGGGGGCTCCGGATGATCCAAAATCTTTCGCAGCTATGCGTTATACCGAGTCTCGCTTATCTAAATATTCACAGATCCTGCTAAGCGAATTGGGACATGGTACTGTTGATTGGATCCCCAATTTTGATGGCACCCTGCAAGAGCCAAAAATGTTGCCTGCTCGTTTACCTAATATTTTATTAAATGGGACAACGGGGATTGCTGTCGGTATGGCAACGGATATTCCGCCACATAATGCGCGGGAAATCGGCCAAGCATTAACCATGCTATTAGATAATCCTGATGCTGGGTTATCTGATGTTATGCAATATGTACAAGGACCTGATTATCCAACAGAAGCGGAAGTGATCACCGCTCCTGAGGATATCAAAAAGATTTATAAAACAGGACGTGGTTCTATTAGAATGCGTGCTGTTTGGCAAAAAGAAGAGGGTTGTGCGGTGATAACAGCTCTCCCTCATCAAGTCTCTGGTGCTAAGGTACTTGAACAAATTGCTGCATTAATGCGAGCGAAAAAATTGCCTTTAGTTGATGATTTACGTGATGAGTCAGATCATGAAAATCCTACTCGATTGGTGATTGTTCCTCGTAGTAATCGCGTCGATTTAGAACAAGTCATGTATTACTTATTTGTAAATACAGACTTAGAGAAAAGTTATCGCGTTAACCTCAATATGATTGGGTTAGATAACCGTCCTGCTGTGAAAGGGCTATTAACCATTTTAAATGAGTGGTTAGTTTATCGCCGTCAAACCGTAACCAATCGTTTAAACCATCGCTTAGAAAAAGTATTACGCCGTTTAGAAATTCTAAAAGGTTTATTAATCGCTTATCTCAATATTGATGAAGTGATTGAGATCATCCGTTATGAAGATGAGCCAAAAGCGGAATTAATGCGTCGTTTTGCATTATCAGATATTCAAGCAGAAGCGATTTTAGAGTTACGTTTACGTCACTTAGCTAAGCTTGAAGAGATAAAACTACAAGCTGAAAGTGATGAACTGGAAAAAGAGCGCGACAGTATTGAAAAACTGTTAAATTCTCCTCGCCGTCTCAATACTTTATTGAAAAAAGAGATAGAGGCAGACGCTAAAGAGTTTGGTGATGAACGACGTTCTCCTATTCGACCTCAAGAAGAGGCGAAAGTGGTTAATGAACAAGATATGTTGCCATCAGAGCCTGTGACTATTGTGCTTTCTGAAATGGGATGGGTGCGTAGTGCGAAAGGGCACGAAATTGATCCTAGTACCATGAGTTATCGTGCCGGAGACAGTTATCATAGTGCGGTACGGGGTATGAGCAACCAGCCAGTATTGTTCCTTGATTCAACGGGTAGAAGCTATAGTTTAAGTCCCAATGACATGCCATCAGGCCGTAGCCAAGGTGAGCCTTTAACCGGTAAATTGACCTTCCCCCCTGACGCCAGCGTAAAATATATGTTAGCGGGAGCCGCTAAACAGGAGTATTTACTGGCAACGAAAGAGGGTTATGGCTCTGTACTCAGTTATGAAGAGATGGAGACAAAAAATAAAACCGGTAAAGGGCTGTTAACGGTTTCAGATGAAACAGAATTGCTAGCGCCTTTCTTAGTCGATGCAGAAAAGAAAAACAATCAACATTGGTTAGTTATTATCACCGATAAAACACGTATTCTGGCGATATCTGCAGAACATCTAAATGAGATGAATAAGAAAGGTCGAGGCACTCGCTTAGTTGCATTAGGCAAAGAGCAAAGTGATGTTATCGAACAAATCGTGTTAATAGCAAAAAATGAAGCCCTCACATTTACTGTTGATGGTCAACAACAAACATTAAAAGCAGAAGAGATTAGCTATTTTAGTGGTGATGTTGGCGATGAGCCTATCCCATTAAAACATCTTCACCCTGAAGCGGTTACCGTGATCATGTCCGAAAAAGGGCTTATCCGTTGCCAAAAAGGCCATAACATTGATGCGAAATCAGTGGGCTTTAAAACAGGGGATGATTATTTTGACGCAGTTGAAGGAATGAGCAATCAAGCGGTACATCTGATTGATACCACGGGTCAAAGTTATACTGTTGATGTTGACGCATTACCATCAGGCCGTAGTAAAGGTGATGATTTAACTGGACGATTAAAAGTCCAAAAAGGGGCTCAATTACGTCATGTAGTGATGGGGGAAAGTAGCGATAAGATCTTAATGGCATCCGACGCTGGTTATGGGTTTATCTGTAGTATTGATGACTTAACCTCTAAAAATAGAGCTGGTAAATCATTATTAACATTACCTGAAAATGCATTACCATTACCACCTCAACGCTTAAATGATGAATTGAGTGATTTGATCATGATCATTACTCAGGGTGGGCGAATGCTGATTTTTGAAGCCTCTGAGTTGCCAACTATGGTAAAAGGAAAAGGTAACCAAATGGTTTCTATTCCTGCTTCACAGGCTGCAAGTGGTGAAGATAAAGTCGCTTGGTTGCGGGTATTACCAGAAAATGCCAGTGTTACATTGCATTTTGGTAAACGTAAACTCACGATGTCGATGAATGAATTACAGACATTTAAAGCCAAACGTGGTCGTCGTGGAACCTCGCTCCCTCGTGGTGCACAAAGTATCGATCATATAGATATCGAAACTCATTAATTTTAACTTTCAATGTAGATTAGTGGGTCATATGACCCACTTATTATTAGGACGCTAAAAGCTTATGCTAGCCATTATTCGAGGCATTATTGTCATTCTGTACACCATTATTGTGGTGACTTTTGGGATGATCTATTGCATGTTTTCTCCCAGAAATCCGAAACACGTAATGACTTATGGACGTTTATTCGGCAAATTATCACATGTCTTTGGGATCAAATTAGTTGAGCGTTTTCCTAAAGAAGCTAAAAGTTATGGACCCAGTATCTATATTGGTAACCATCAAAATAACTTTGATATGGTGACAATGTCGAATGCGGTACAACCTAATACCGTGACGGTGGGCAAAAAAAGCTTGGTGTTTATTCCTTTCTTTGGACAGCTTTATTGGATCACTGGCAATATTTTGATTGATAGAGGTAATCGCTCTAAAGCCCATAGCACCATCACTCAGGTTGCAGAGCAAATCAAAGCGAAAAAAATCTCTGTATGGATGTTTCCTGAAGGAACACGTAGCCGAGGACGTGGTTTATTACCTTTTAAAACAGGGGCTTTTCACGCGGCGATGCAAGCGGGGGTGCCTATTGTGCCTGTTTGTGTCTCTACCACACAAGGTAAGATAAAATTAAATCGCTGGAATAATGGCTACGTGATTGTTGAAATGTTGCCTCCCATTGATGTATCAAAATATAACAAAGATCAGGTGAGAGAATTAGCTGAAGATTGTCGTCAGATCATGAAGGCTAAAATTGAAGAGCTTGATAAAGAAGTGGAAGAAATGAATAAACGCGATTTTGCAGGTAAGTTAAATTAACGGTCTGTAATTTATTTAATTGTTTATCATACCTAATGCCAAATCGATTAGATTTGGCATTTTTATAACATCATGATTTTAATGGTTTAATTATATACTTTATAATGGCTAACAATAAACGTTATAGGTTGATTGATCGTTTGAATATATCCCGATTTTCGGACGGATATTGTCTTTAATAAATTAAAATGCACTAAGTTATCAACTATTTTTAGGATTTATGTCATATCCGCGTTATTATGCTGTCATAATTTGATTTAAGTCTTTTGTCTTTAAATATCACAGCAGCTTTTTTCCTATCAGTTGATCCTCACTCGTGGGATAGGAATATGGGTATTTTGTTGCGGAGAAAGTATGTCATTTAGTCGTCGCCAGTTTTTACAGGCTTCAGGCTTAGCGGTATGTCTGGGCTCATTATCTTCATCTGTTCGTGCAGGATCAGTTAGTGATAGAAAACTACCTATTCCCCCATTACTTGAATCACGTAATGGTCAGCCTCTTTTTGTAACGTTACAAAAAGTGCATTGGGCCTTTGATGGCACACAAAAAACAGAAGTCTGGGGCATTAATGGCTCAATGCCGGGTCCGACAATCAAAGTAAAAAGCGGTGATGATGTCAAACTGATTTATAGCAATCGCCTTAATGAACCCGTTTCTATGACCGTAAGTGGCTTATTAGTTCCGGGAACACAAATAGGTGGAGCTGCAAGGATGATGTCTCCGGGAGCCTATTGGTCACCGGTGTTGCCTATTCGTCAAAAAGCGGCCACCTGCTGGTATCATGCGAATACGCCTTTTAAAATGGCGCCTCATGTCTATAACGGATTGGTAGGCATGTGGATTGTTGAAGACGAAGAGAGCAAATCGTTACCATTGCCTAAACATTATGGGGTAAATGACTTTCCTATTATTCTTCAAGATAAACGCCTTGATAACTTTGGAACGCCACAGTACGACAAAGAAGCCGCGACAGAGGGATTTTATGGTGACACATTATTAGTGAATGGCTGTGAAGATCCTTATATTGAAGTATCAAGAGGTTGGATTCGTTTACGCTTAGTTAATGCCTCGAATGCTCGACGTTATGAGTTATCGGCGAATGATGGTCGCTCACTCTATCTGATAGCCTCTGATCAAGGTTTGTTAACGTCACCGGTAGAATTGAAATCTATTCCTATGGCACCGGGTGAGCGACGTGAAATTCTTATTGATCTATCAGAAGGCGAAGAAGTGACTATCACTGCTGGGCAAAGTGCCGGATTTATGGATAGATTACGTGGTATTTTTGAACCTTCTAACTTATTGCGCAATACCAATGTGCTAACCATCAAGCCTACTGGACTGATGTCATTGGTTACCGATAAAGTTCCACAACAGTTGGTGGTGGATGACACACAAATCACCACCTCAATTCAACCGAGAACGATCCAATTGCAAAACAGTCCTCCTGGTATTAATAATGCGCGTTGGGAGTTATCAAGGATCGATCTTGTCGGTAAACAAAATGGCTGGGAACGTTGGCTAGTGACAGTGGAAACACCACAACCTTTTCATATTGAAGGTGCACGTTTTAAAGTGATTAATCATGATGGACAAAAACCAGCGCCTGCTGATTTTGGTTGGAAAGATACAGTGTGGATCGAAAAACAGAGTGAATTATTAGTTGAGCTAAAACAGCCTTCTTATTCTCATTTCCCTTTTGTTTATTATAGCCAAATACTCGAAAATGCGGATAAAGGGATTGCGGGGCAAATGGAAATCACGCCATCAGAATAAAAATTAAGTAATATCACGTCAAAAATTAAAATAAAAACAGTATTTTTAAAATAAAGATACTGTTTTTTTTATTACTATAAAATTAAGAAAAATAAATTTTTCATACTAGAATTAAATAGCTAAATCAGATTATAAAATAAATTGTTAATTAATTTAGCTATTATGTTTTTTTATTGGTTTGCTTTTTATCAGCTTTATTTAGCTATTGAAAGCTGTCAGTATTACCGTAGAAAACGTTAAATCTATTTATTTATATAATATTAGATTATGTTTTAAAATTGTTTAATTAAACTATTAAGTTGTGATTTGTTAGGCAATCTATCTATTTTTGTGGTTTAGCTTCGTATATTTGAGAGATCCCTCAAGTAATTATTGTTATAAAAAAGAGAGGATCGCTACGTCTTTTGTTTTTATTCCTTAATTAATGTTATCCCTTTCAACATAACAGAAGGTACAGAATGAACAAAGAAATAGCTTTAAGTCACCATCCCATTAATCAGAAAAAAAATACCACAAACTCTCTATTTCAACTCTCCCTTATTACTTCGGCACTTCTTTTTTCTGGCTATGCTGTTGCATATTCAGAAGTTGGACAATTAGGTAATAAACAAAGTTGGGAAAGCCCTGAATATCAAAAAGACTGGGGGCTTGCAGCCATGAATGCCTCTAGTGCTTATGCTCTGGGTTTTCATGGTCAAGGTGCTAAAGTCGGGGTGATGGACTCTGGTGCACTGCTCTCACATCAAGAGTTGAGTGGATCTCGTTTTCATGCAGTAAAAGCCAAAGGTGAATATGGCTCTACGGGAATGCGCTATCCACAAGAAATGGGCGGACATTATGAAAAAGGCCAAGTCTTTGATGTTGATGGTAATTGGATCAAAGGGGTGAATGATACCCATGGCACACATGTCACTGGTACTGTGGGGGCTAACCGTGATGGTAATGGTATGCATGGTGTGGCGTGGGGGGCTGATATTTATTTAGGGAATACTGGGGCAACAGACAGCAATAACTATGGCCCTTATCAAGACTATACCTATTTCTATACTGGCTGGAAAGCGATGGTCGACGCGGGTGCGCAAGTGATTAATAATAGCTGGGGGACTAACCCGCGCATTATTAATACAGATAAAACAGAGGGGCCTGATGGTGGTAATACCACGATACATATGCCTGTTAACACCACGGCACAGACAGAATACGAATATTTCTACTTTAAAAAAGTCTATGGTGATAAACCTTCCTTTGTTGATGCTGCTTATGATGCAGTTAAAGGAACGAATGTTGTTCAGGTCTTTACAACGGGTAATCGCGACTTTGCTCAACCTTATTATCGTCCTCTTTATCCTTATTTTAATCCCGAAGCCGAACAGCATTGGATTGCGGTGGCGGGATTGAAGCAAAATGCGGATAACACCGGTTATGTATTAGAAAAAGTCTTCAATGAAGCGGGTAATGCAAAATGGTGGACAGTGGTTGCACCGGGTCGAAATATCTATTCCACAGTGGTTGATGAAGAGGGGAATCCAGGTTGGGATACCTTTAGTGGTACTTCAATGGCAGCTCCTCATGTGACGGGGGCGATGGGAGTATTAATGTCTCGTTATCCTTCCATGAACGCCATTCAAGTTCGTGATGTCATGTTCACTACCGCTAACCATCGTGATCCTGATGGCTCTTTATATGAGAGCTGGACGGCTGCAGAAGGTACTCCCGATGTACGTTATGGGTGGGGAACACCAGATTTAGATAAAGGGATGTATGGTCCGGGTCAATTGCTAGGTAAATTTGAATATAACCTAAATGCGACACCGCTTGATGTGTGGACTAATGATATTTCCCAAACAGCTTTAGATCTACGTAAGCAAGAAGATCTCGCATGGTTGAAAGAATATACCGAAAAAGGTATTGCGGCAGGAGGTGAATATCATCTCGGTACTGATTTTGTGATTAATGATGGCAATCCTGATCCTACATCGCATATTGTTAGCCAAGAAGATGCTGAAAAATGGCGTCAAGAATATTACCAAAAACGCGCTGATGCTATTCAAGCTAAAATTGATGCTGGCTTATATGATGGTGCTTTGGTGAAGCGAGGCGAAGGTACGTTAGTCATGACGGGAAATAATAGTTACCGTGGTGGTACAACTGTCGAACAAGGTACTTTATATGGCTTTAGCGGATCTTTTGGGACACAAGCCGTCAATGTTAATGGTGGGAAATTAGGTATTATTGAGCGTTATAACGATACTTTTACTCAAAAAGGCCAATTAACCTCAAACCAAAACCATAAAGTAAACATTAATATTAATGATAAAGGTCGTTATTTAGTGACCGCAGGACACAATGTTAATATTGGTAACTTAGTGCTTAATCAAGGAGCCGATATTGATGTGGGGGCGGATAATGTTGGGCAACTAAAAGATATTTATCTTAATAATAGTGTTGTTGTCGGTGAGGTGAATACAGATAGTTTAGTTGATAATCGCACTAAAACGAAAATGTTAGCCAGTAACCGTGTGGTTGCAGATCCAGCCACAACCACTACTGTCACCAATAATGATTATGCTTTATTTGATAAACATATCACGATAACAGATAAAACCATCAGTGGCAGTTTAACTAAGAAAGAAAATACGACTTTAGCCACCTTTGCTGATAATGAAAATGGTCGTGCTATTGCTAATGCATTAGATAATACAGGAGATGGTGAGCTATTTAATGCTGTATTACCGATGAATGAAAATGATCTGAAAACCACTTATCAATCATTGGGTAGTGATATGTATTTAAATGCCAATAATGCCAGTATTGTTAATGTATTGGGTTTAACTCGTACAGTGAAAGATCAGGCTATTGGTATCGGTGATGGTCGTCATGCACAACTAGGTAATAGTAATGCGCGTATTTGGATCAGCGGCATGGGTCAGTGGGGTAAGACGGATTATGGCCACAGTGATATGGATGTTGATTTCTATGTTGGGTTATTAGGTGCTGAAATTGATGTTACTGAAAATACTAAAGCGGGTCTATTTTTCGGTGCAGGCTCCACCAAATATAAAGGCAATCAATATGGAAAGATAGATAGTAATGATATTCATATTGGTGCTTATGGGATCTCTAATCTTTATGATGTTGCCTCATTAAATTATGGATTTACACATACAAACCAAGATAGAGATGCCAAAAGAACACTCTGGATAGGACAAACTGCAGGTTATAACTCAACCAGTTACGATGCGAAAATTAGTCAATTCTTTTTAGAAGGTGCTTATACTCAATTGAATACTAGCCAGTACTCAATTGAACCTTATGCTGGATTTAGTTGGTTAAGAGTATCCACTGATAATATCAATGAAAATGTGGGTAATATGAAGTTTACCACTAAAACAGATGCACAAGATATTCAAGTTGCTACGGTTGGTTTACGTGGTGGATATCCATTTATGGCAGGCAATATTAATATGGCATTAAAAGGTGATATATCAGCAAGCCATCTGTTTGGTGATAATCGCCCTGAATCACGTCTATGGTTATCCAATTCAGGTGAGGCATCACTACGAGGTGGTAAACTAGATAATTTATTTGGTGTTGGTCTAGGTGTTGATGCGCAGTTATGTAAATCAACCACTTTCGGTATCTCTTATCAAGGTCAATATAATAGTGATATCAATTCGAGTGGTATTAATGCAATATTGAAAATTAATTTCTAAACCTTATTTGTTTTTTGATATTTATAGCCCTTAGTAATAAGGGCTTTTTTTTGTATGAATATGTAGATAAATAAAAGATAGTTTTACTATGAGATAAGGAGTTTTTATGCATATAAAAAATAATTTTGATAGCGTTACTTCAATAAAAAAATACGATGAAAATATAAAAGAGAAATACCAAATAAAAAATAAAATCAATGATGTGTTAAATACGCTTTCAAGTCTTTATATTGAAAGGGAAAAGATTACTTTACTATCTAAAATATCATTTTTTATAAAGAGTATTTTTAATATTAATGTTGGGGTGGTTTTTCTATTAGACAAAAGTCAACATGCGAAAATTAATACATTATCCATTTTGATGAGAAATGGAGGGGAAGTATATTTTAAAAACTGTAAGCTAATTAACTCAGATTTTGTTAGCTTTAAGAATAAACATTTAGATACATTTTTTTTAACTTTAAGTTATGCAATAAAAAATGATTGTCATGATGATGCTAAAAGATTAATACAATATTATCTTTATGAACAATCAAAAACAAAAGGAGACTTTATTACTATAATGAACATTGCTTTCAATGTAATTAATCATTATCCAAAAGAAATGTTTGAACAATTGAAGAAACATCATCCAAAGTGTGATGATATGGTATATTATAGTGATTTTAACTATAAAAAACATATTGATATGGAACTAAGTTGTATTTGTAAAGTGATTAATAGAAAAGATAATAATGAATTAATTAATTCAATAATGAATTTAGTTACTATAATGTATAATATTTATTCGGTGGAGATGGATAAAGCGTTTATTGTCAATATAACTAAATGTTTTATTGATAAAGCAATGGAATATAATACGGTAAACTATATTAACGATGCTTTTAAAAAGTCAATATCAAATTTTTTGACTAATAAATTAAGAAATAATGAAGACGTTCAAAAGTTTGTAGATGATATGCTTACATTAGGAGTGTTAGAAAAAAAAGATATTATTAAAGCTAAAGAAATGACAATAGAAGACGAGAGTTTTATCACTAAACATAATAGAAGAATGCAAAATATTTTTACTAAGAATGAAAATAGTGATGAAATGAAATATACCATTGCTAATACTATTAGAAATAATTATGAGAATATTTTAGAACAAATAGACAATGAGTGTGGTGATCTTAAAGATAAATATAAAGATATTTTACTGGATATTATTGATTACTTAAGGGACGATAAGGATTGGAATTTTGATTCATTAATAAGCAGTTACAGCTATTTCATTAATAATTATTTACACCTATTTTAGTTCTTTTTATTAAAGAGATCTTTGTTTCTTTAACACTACTTTAATCTTTAAACCAACCAGCACGACACTTAGCACTTTATTGAGCTATTTTTTATTGACAAACTTTAACTAACAAAGGCAAGTAAACGACTATTAATCCTAAGTAATAAAAGCGTATCACAATTTTTCACCTGTACTCGAACTGACTCATATTGATGTTACATAGCGATAAAAAAGAGGGGAGCTTAAGAGAGTGTTGATGAAAGAGAAAATGGTATAAGAGTCTTTTTAACGTAGATTTGCAACTAATACTCTCTATTTTTATCAATCGTATGATTGCCTTAACGAAAGGTGATACTTTAATGTTAAAAGTGCTATAAGCCAGTCAATGAGAAGTGGCAGTGTCTCTTTTCGCATGTTATTGATAAGGTGCTACATTTTTTACGATGAGAAAAAAGTAAGGTTCTTGCGCCTGTAATGAGCGTAAAGTAATTGTAAAAACACCTAAAGAATTTTCAAATATAATAGCAACTGCCATATAGCACTATTATAATGTTTAAAGCTTTCATGATTAAGTTAACACTTCCTGTATAAAGCAATTATTTATTATCGGTGAAGCATAAATTGTATCGACTCAAGTTTTCGCTTTCCGTATAGTATAAATAGTTTTCCCATTTTTACCCGTAGGTATGTAAATGAATATTAGTTTAATCGCAGCATTAGCGGCGGATCGTATTATTGGTATGGAAAAGGCGATGCCTTGGACATTACCGGGTGATCTCGCATGGTTTAAAAAAAATACATTAAATAAACCCGTTATTATGGGCCGGGTGACTTATGAGTCTATCGGGCGTCCTTTACCTAATCGACTCAATATTGTATTAAGCAGTCAGCCTGGAAATGATGACAATGTTGTTTGGGTGAAATCCGTTGAAGAAGCACTACAAGCTGCTGAAAATAATGATGAAATCATGGTGATTGGTGGCGGTAAGGTTTATGAGCAATTCCTACCAATGGCGAATAAATTATACCTTACTCATATTGATGCTGAAGTGATTGGTGATACAACCTTCCCCGATTATGAGCCTGATGAGTGGGATTCTACTTTTATGGAATACCATGAG
>NZ_CAWQOK010000001.1:0-5590 GCF_963896075.1 Proteus sp. G4415 | reverse complement strand
TTGGGAGGATTTTTTCAAATATTTTTTACTAGGATTATTCTATATTAAAAAAAATTTATGACGAAACCTATTAATGTCACGTATAATTCCGCGATAGAAAAGTTATTTTTCTATTGCACAAACATAGTTTATAAATAAATTAGTGTGTTGTATGAGATGGTTTTCCTTTTTATATAAGATGCTTATTGTATTAAATTAAATATTTATGGTGATGGTGAATTTATGTTAAAGAAAATGATGGGATTTATGTTTCTTGCGGTGGCAATGATGACATTATCTGCATGTGGTGATAAACAAGACGAAGCAGGAAAAGCTGCAGTTGAATTTATTGAAGCTGTCGCTTCCGGTGATGGTGATAAGGCTGTGTCATTAATGTATTTTGGTGATTTAGAAAAAGATCCAATGGCAGAGCAAATTACCGGCAAATTTAAAATGATCGTTGCCGAAGCGGGCAAAAAAATTAAAGAGCAAGGTGGCTTGGGTAAGGTTGAAGTAGCAAAAGTTGAATACAGCGAAGATAAAAATAAAGCCGTTGTCACACTCAAAACAGTGTTGAAAAATGGTGAAGAAAAAACAGAAAATCAAAATATGATCAAAGTTGATGGCAAATGGAAAGTTGAAGTTAAGTGATAATACGCTTTACTCTTGCATTAACTTTATACTTAGCGAGCACATTGACTGTGCTCGCTTTGCCTTATCAGTTAAAAAGTGGTGATCTGGTTTTTCGCGATGGTGATGAAGTTATTAGCGACATAATAAAGCAAGTTGATAACAGCGGGTTCAGCCACGTAGGAATGTTGTGGATAACTGAGCAAGGTATACAGGTTGTTCACTCAACACCCAGTGAACATGCTGATAGTAAAGATGGTGTTACTATCGATAGTTTGGATTTCTTTATCAGTCGTGCTAAGCCTAATTCTGTACGCTTTTACCAAGTGCGTGGAAGTGAACAAGCACGACAACAAGCGTTAGAAGCTGTTTTAAATCGAGTAGGGGAAAACTTCAGTATTCAGCAAGATAAAGGTGTTTATTGTACAGAGCTGGTGGCTGATGCATGGTTAAAAGCAGGGGTTTCTATCTCAACGGGCACACGTACATTACATATGCCGTTTATTTCTGAAAGAGCACTTATTTTTCCTGATAATATTATCCATTCCGAAAATGTTATTTTGATTGAATAAAATAAGGATAAAAGCCTTCTTCCCAAAGAATAAGTATAAATAAACCGCAAAATTTGGAAAGAAGGTTATCTTAACGGTATGGACGACAGTGAACGGCTTTAGCCTTTTCCACCTTGAAATGAAGGATAAAGTGTCATACCGCCATCAATGAAAATAGTTTGTCCAGTAATATAAGTAGATTGCTCCGATGCTAACCAAGCAGCAACATTAGCCACTGCTTCAGGCTCTGCGGCATATTTCATTGGGATCATCTCTTCTAATTCTTTGCGTAACGCATCATCTTGCATTTTTTCTTTATTTATTGGGGTATTAATAGCACCAGGGCCAATGGCGTTAATACGAATACCATAGTGTGCATATTCAAGAGCCAGTGATTGCGTTAACATTCTCACGCCACCTTTACTGGCAGCGTAACTAGCAAAAGTCGGCCATGGGATCACTTCATGAACTGAAGACATATTAATAATATTGCCTTTGATCTTATTCTCAACGAAATATTTCAATGCGGAGCGAGCCGTTAGAAAATAACTGGTTAAATTTATATCAATAATTTTACGCCAATCTTCTAAATTCACTGCATGGGAAGGGGTTTGTGTCTCAATTCCCGCATTATTGATCAGAAGATCGAGCTGACCAAAGTGGTCAATCGCTTTATAAATAAAGTTATGAGCAATTTTTTCATCACTAATGTCACCGCCAAAAATAATCGCTTTACCTTTACCATGTTTATTTAGGCTATCGGCTAATGCTTGAGCTTCATTTTCATCAGAGTGATAGTTGATAACAACGTTCATTCCTTCTTGAGCTAATCTCGTCACTACTGCTGCACCAATTCCTCGTGACGAACCTGTTACTACAGCAACTTTTCCTTGAAGATCGTGATACATACTACCTCCCATGTGCAATATCGTTATGTAAACAGCGACTGAGGATTAAGATATTTATCATTATTTAAGTATAAATACCCATAGAGTGACATTATTAGCGTTGTCACCCTATTAAGGATAGATGAACAATCATCATGGAGCGTTAAATAACGAAAAAAATTGAGAGAAAATGAATAATAAATATAAACATTTTTTTCTAGTGCTATCTTGATAATACAGGTAGTATGTCAAAAATTATTTCTTTTGTTATTTTTGAGTTATTAGGTTGTGGTTATGTAATACGCATTAAGGCACTGAAGGTAAATAGTGCAAATACAGATAAATATACTCACTGAATTTTAATATAAATTTAGTAGGGTTCCTGTTACTTAATGAGTATAACACAATGAATAATCAATCAAAAAAATATGACAGAACATATCACTATCCTTTTTCACCAGGCACAACAAGCGATGATCGTATTAATGCCAATTGGTGGCAAGATATCTGCAAAATAAAGCATCTTATTCATACTGAAAAATTAGATGGTGAAAATAATTGCTTAAATCGAATGGGGGTTTTTGCTCGCTCTCATGCGACTCCGACACAATCTGCGTGGACAGTACAACTACGCCAGCGTTGGCAATCCATCAAAAATGATTTAGGTAATTTAGATATTTTTGGTGAAAATCTTTATGCCATTCATTCTATTGAATACCAACACTTGGAAGAGTATTTCTATGTTTTTGCCATACGTTGTCAGGATAAATGGCTAAGTTGGGAAGAAGTGCAATTTTATGCCACTTTATTTGATTTACCCACCGTACCGGAAATCTCGCTACCAAAATCGGAAAATAAAATAGAGTTTGAAAAGAATATTGTTTTACACGCACAAAAGCATAGCTCTTTTCAATCACGAGATGTGTTAACCAAGAAACCAAGTGCGATGGAAGGCATTGTCACACGAGATGCTCAAGCATTTTCATTAGATGAATTTTCACATCGGGTGTTTAAATATGTGAGAAAAGATCATGTTAAAACAGATGTGCATTGGAAACGTAATTGGAAAAGAGCGCCACTAATTTGGGAAAAAACACAGGAGTCTCATGATGCTTCATAAAAAATTACATAGCGAAATGTCATGGGAACAACTTGGTGAGTACTATGATGAAATTAGTGATATGTCCGGTGTTCGACAAGATCCGATCCACCATGCTGAAGGTGATGTAGCTATTCATACACAGCAGGTGATCCACGCTATAAAATCACTCCCTGAATACCAAGAGCTGTCAGAAAGAGAGCAACAAATTCTATGGATTGCAGCACTTTTACATGATGTAGAAAAACGTTCAACTACCCGTGAAGAGAATGGGCGAATTATTTCGCCAGGCCATGCTCGTAAAGGAGAATTAACGACAAGACGTTTTTTATATGAAAAAGTGCCGGTTAGCTTTATTGATAGAGAACAGATTGCGGCATTAGTACGCTATCACGGATTACCTTTATGGTTAATGGATAAACCCGATCCTAAAAAAGCCTTATTAGCGGCTTCGTTAAGAGTAGATTGCTATTTATTGGCATTGCTGGCTAAGGCGGATGTTCTGGGACGAAGCTGTGAAGATAAGCCCGCTTTATTGGATAAAATAGCGTTATTTACACTTTACTGTGAAGAATTAAATTGTTGGAGAACACCCGCACGATTTATTTCTGATGGCGCTCGATTTCACTATTTTCATAGTGAAAATAATGTCGATCCTCACTATGAACCTTATCCAGAGCAAGGAAGTGAAGTTATTGTACTTTGTGGACTACCGGGAATGGGCAAAGATAGTTATATTCGCCAATATTGTGCAGATATGTCTGTGGTAAGTTTAGATGTATTACGTCAGCAGCATAATATAAAACCAGATGATCGTGATGCGAATGGATGGATTGCACAACTTGCCAAAGAGCAAGCGAGAATATATTTAAGAGAGCATAAGTCTTTTGTTTGGAATGCAACAAATATTACTAAACAAATGCGTAATCAACTTATTGCTCTGTTTTATCGTTATCAAGCTAAAGTGACATTGGTATATATTGAAGTCCCTTATTTGCAATGGAAAAAACAAAACAGCGCAAGAAAGGAAGCGGTTCCCGATAAAGTGATGGAAAGAATGTTGAGCAAACTAGAAGTCCCAACACCAGAAGAAGCGCTTAATGTGATTTATTGGGTTGATGGGGAAGCTCAAAATTTGATTTAAGGCTAGTTATATTAAGGTCATACAACTAAAAAAAGGGCTATTTTACTTAGCATAAAATAGCCCTTAATTATTTATAACAGGTGAAACAACGTATTATGATTATTTCTTAACGTGATGAATAATATCAAAATAAACAGTATTATCCCCTTCAGTTGGGTAAATACGATAGGTATACTCATCATTATTGATGGTGATATTTTCTACATCACGAGTAAATAGTGTTTTTCCTTGTGCATCTTTGGCAACTAATGTACGCGTTTTTCCATCATTAGACATTGACCAATCCCCTTGCATTTTTTGTTTACCTTCAGGGGTAAACATAATAAAAGTGCCATTAGGATAATATTCTGCTAGGCCAAAATAATTACTGACTTGTGGATTATTAGCGTCAACTTTATTGCCTTTCTCGTCAATGGCTTGCGTGGTAACCCAAACTTTTTCTACCATGACTTTTTCATAATCATTGAGATCTTTTTGTGCTTGAGTTACGCCTTGAACTTGTTGTGTTGTGCTGGTGCTTTCAGCGGCAAAAAGAGAAGCACTAACACTTAATAATGAAATAGCAATAAGTGATTTTATTTTCATAGGTATATCCTTATGTCTTTACGTTGTGTATTTATCAGATTATTGGTGCTCAATTTATATTTATAATCTTAGACACTAAGTTTAAACATCGCTAGAAAATAAATGTGTCGGAATATGTCTGATAAATAGGTTGTTTTACAATCTATTTAGGTATTAGATATTTTAGAACACATTGTTGCTGATTTTATCTTCTTGAATTTTGTGATTTTTAGTTTTTATATCTAAGTTTTTATTTTTTATTGGAGTTATATTTTGTATCAGTGAGTTGCTGTTAGTGCTTTAGTATTCTCAGCTATTTACAAAATAAGCCAAAGATTGACGAGTAAAAAAATAAATCAATAAATAAAGCAAGATTTTTACTTACTTTGCCTACTTAAAATAGGTTATTTATACTTAGTTTGTTCAATGACTGTTGTTATTAATGTTATCTACCTCACAAAATGAGACAATAAAAACTGCTTCTATTTTAATCATTATGTCTGTATTTCTAATTATAAGTTGACATGATTAATTTACATTATCATTGGCTATACATTTTAATGGTAAGAAGAATTGTACTAATTTATGAACTATAAAAATGGAAGATTAATTTATTTTAAGCTTTGCTCGATTCACTAAAATAGTTGATTATTTAAACATAGTGATGATTATTTTTATTTTTGATTATTCTAGTAACTCTAAATTATTATAAAATAAGGTTTTTATTTTTTATTGT